>DASTEB010000225.1:0-3282 GCA_035710025.1 Chloroflexia bacterium | reverse complement strand
CCTCGGCGCCGGGGTCGTGCGTGTCGGGGGCAGCTGGCGGCTCCATACTGATCGAGGTGGGCGGGCGGTTGAAGCGGATCTCGGTGGCGCGATCCAGCCCGTCGCATCCGGCGTAGCGCAGGATCACCTTGCCGTCCCTGTACTCCGGCTTCAGCAGGTCGCCCCGGGCGTCGGCCGAGCGGTAATACCCGCGGATGTCGAAGATGTCGCGGAAGTCGGCCCCGAAGGTGAGCACGACGCTGAGGGGCACGGGGAAGCGGTTGTAGTTGAGCGCGCCGATGCGCTCGTGCAGGCCGTCGCCGATGAAGCGCGAGCGGCGGAACGACAGGGTGCGCTGGCGGGCGATGAGGTCGCCGGGCAGCGACCAGATATCGTTGGCGAACTGGAAGGTCGCCATGAAGTTGCGGTAGCCGGAGAAGGTGAGCAGGTTGGGCGGCTGGCCGTTGGCGGTCATGGAGAGGAGCGAGAGGAAGCGAGTGTCGCGGTAATAGAGGCCCTGGGTCGAGCCGGGCCTGTCGCCGTCCACGTCGCCGTTATCCTTGCTGAAAAGGAAGATCTCGCCCTCTTTGAGAACGAGGTGCTGGTCAATGTCGGGCATGGCACACACCGGGGTGTTGGAGTCAGGGGTATACGCTGCCGCCTATAGCGCAAGATTTTACTCCAGGGCTGGGCGAGCGTCAACAAGCGTAATGCGTGAGCTTGGGGTGGCGGGTAGTGCGGATTGGGGAGGTTAGCGGAGGCGCGGCCTTGCGTCCTGGAGGGCGGCGAGCGGTGCAAGCTCGCGGGCCTGGGCCAGCAGGCGCTCGCCAAGCTCGCGGTCCTCGGGCGCGGTGCTGTTCTGCATGTAGGCGCCGATGGCCTCCAGCGAAGGGGGGTACAGGGCGATGGTGGCAGCTTCGATCTCGTCGAGGGGCACTCTATCGGTCGTGATGCCGCGCAGGTCGAATTGGGGGTCTTGCGCTCGCAGGTCGTCGTCGGTCACGGCGAGGCGGTGGCCCAGGCCGTCGGGCACGAGCCGGTTCTGGCGGTTCTGGAACAGCGCGGCGATCTCCTCGCGCTCCTGCACATCGCCCGCGGGCGCGACGAACACGAAGTACACCGGCCGCTGCCCGGCGTTGGTGTCGATGAAGCCGTTGAGCACGTCGAGATATGCCCGCGGCAGCCGCTGCGGCGTCCTTCCCGAGTCGATCCATTCTTGCAGCAGCGCTTTGTACTCCGGGAAAGCCGCGTTCCTGCTCACGACGTCGGGTTGAGCGCGCTCGAGGTACTCCAGGTAGAAGGGATCGCGCAGGGTGCTCTTGTCGATGATTGTGACGTCGGGGCGCTCGTTCAGCACGTGCTGTAGGTAGAACGAGGTAGACGTGAGGTCCCAGTAGTTGGTCAGCACCACGGCGTCCTGCCGGAAGTTCTTGAAGGCGTTACGCGCGAATAGCTCGGCGGTGTAGTTGCCGCGGTGCCCGGCATCGCCCCAGTTGACCGCCAGCGCGACCAACGGCAGCACCACACCCACGGCCAGCGCGACTGCCGCACTGCGCGGGCTGGCAGATGGGGCCGCGCCGGGCGAAGCGAGCCTGCCGTAGAGCCACGCCACTCCCCGGCCGACGCCGACCCCGGCCCACCACAGCACGACCATGTACAGCGGGACGTAATAGGTCACGATCTCGCGGATGCTGTAGTTGAGCACGACCACCAGGTGCGTCAGCGCGAGCACAACGGTGGCGGCCAGCAGGCCCCTGTCCGCGCGCCACAGGTGGACCAGCCCGATCCCGACCGGCACCAGGAGCAGCAGGCCCAGCCACGGGCCGAACTGGTTGGCCGCGTAGATGAACGCGTCGGTGAGGCGGCTGCCGAGGTCTCCTCCGCCGAAGAAGCCCTGGTATCCGCGGGCGGTGACGTGTCGCCAGAAGTTGCTCCACGTTTCCGGCAGCCCCCATTCGATCAGGGGGTCGGCGCTCGCCCGGATCGGCAGGTAGAGGTAGAGCAGCAGAGGGACGAGCGCGGCCGCGATAAGCGTGACCGCGTGCCTGAGGACGACGCTCAGGTTGGCGCGGGCGTTTCGCCATGGCGTTATCAGGAGCACGACGATGCCGGGCAGGAGAAGGAACGTCAGGAAGTGATTGGTGAGCGACAACCCAACCAGGAACGCCAGCAGGTGCAGCAGGCGCACGGCCGGGGGCCACGCCGCGGGCGACCAACGTGGGGCAGTTGTGATGCCGCCGGTTGGCGAGGCGAGCGCCCCTCGGACGCGTAGCGCCAGCCACAGCAGCGCGGCCGCGAACGCATAGTGCAGGGTGTAGAACTTGGCCTGGGTAGCCCAGTTCCAGAAGGTGAGCGACACCGCGAGCAGCCCCGCGGCGGCGATCCCGCCCGCCACGGCAGGCCACATACCCAACCCGCCGTCGCCGGCGGCCGCTTCGACCTCGACCGCCCGCTCCACCCTGGTTGATGCTGCCGTGCGGCCCTTGCCGCCGGAGCCCGCGCGATCTCCCGCGGCTTGCCTGGAGGGCCGGGAACCGGAGGCTGCCCGCCGCTGCTTGCCCCTGTCTCCGGGGGTCGCCGTCGAGCGGCCGGTGCGTGCGGCCCCGCTCTGTATCCGAGCAGGCAACCCGGCTAACGTGTTGGCAACCAGGCCGTAGAACAGGCTGACGGCCGCGGCAGCAAACAGCACCGACAGGAGGTTCATGCGCCAGGCCGGGTCGCCAAACGGCAGGCGGATGGCGAGCGATCCGAGCAAGGTATAGAGCGGGTAGCCCGGAGGGTGGGCGATGCCTCCCGTCCACGCCACGGCGATCAGCTCCCCGCTGTCGGTGAAATTGACGGTCGGGGAGTTGGTGAGCAGGTACAGCCCAAGGGCCAGAAGGCCTAGCGCCAGGCCCGCCCAGCGAGCAGCGGCCCCGCCCGGGACGCTAGCCGACGCCTCGGCGGGCAGGGCGGGTGATTGTGCGGCCGGTTGGCTCTTCACGAGGGGTTGCCGCGGCCGGGAGCAGATTGTGGGTCAGGTGCGCTCACAGCGCATGATTGTACCGCAGGCGCGCGGTAGCGTCAACGAGGGTTGCGCGACATATCCCGTCAGCACACGAACAGGCCTGAGCGGCCGGGCGCGCAGGCGTATTGTGGGGAGCGGTCGCGCCCACTCTACGTGGGGTCCGGCGGTGTATGCGACGGCAAGGTGATGAAGAAGGTTGCTCCCGCGCCTGGCGCGCTGTCCACGCTCAGGCGGCCGCCGTGTGCCTCGACGATGTTGCGGGCCATCGCCAGCCCCAGGCCGAGGCCCGGCCCCTT
>DASTEB010000224.1:0-4385 GCA_035710025.1 Chloroflexia bacterium | reverse complement strand
GCCGGTTCGAGGGGCCGCCGCGCGACGCCTACGGCTGGGACGCCAGCGGGGCAGGCGCACGGTTGGAGCAGGACGACGCCGGGGGGCGGCGCGTGGCGCTGGCAAACAACGGCGAGGGCGAGCTTATCTACGCGAGCGCGGTGGGGCCTGTGAACGAGGGCCTGTACGCTGTGCAGCTGGAGACGCAGACCCGGCTGGAATCGGGAGCGGGACGGATGTTCCTGCAATGCATAGACGCGAACGGCGACTGGATAGCCGTCGCTCCCGACGCGATGGGGCGAACGCTGGACGATACCGGCGGGCGGTGGCGGGTGGTGCGCCAGGCGGTCGCGTGCCCTGCCGGCACTGAGCGCATCAGGGTTGACCTGCGCAACGGCGGCAAGGGCGAAGTAGCCTTCCGTCAGGTGACGCTGTGGAAGCTGGGGCCGTAGGCCGTTTCTTGACACGAGAGTCGGGGCGGCAATACACTGGGCGGAGTGGACAGGCTGAAGGTGAGCGAGATGCTGTGGAAGGCGTGACGGAGGCGGGCGCGGCCCGGGCCGCCGAGCGCGGGGCCGAGTGGGCAAGCGGCAGGGCTGCTATGGCGGCGCTGGGGCTGCTCGTGCTCGCCGTGGCGGCCGACCGCCTGGGCATCCGGGTTGGCGGGCTGAACCTGCGGGTCGAGATGCTGGTCGCGGGGCTGATCGTGCTGTGGGCGCTGCTGCGCAGCCGGGGCGAGGCGCTCGAAGGTTGGGGCCTCGTGGAGTGGGCGCTGGCCGGGTGGGTCGTGGTGAATGCCCTCTCATCTGTGCTCTTCTCGCCCGACACAATGGTCAGCCTGAAGAATACCGCCGTGGTGGCCGGGCTGTTCATTGTGTACCTGGCCGCGCAGATGCTGCTGCGCTCGCGCGGGATGCTCGTGTGGGCCGCCGTCGCCTGGGTGGCGGTCGGGGCGAGCGTCGGGCTGCTGGGCGTGCTGTCGTCCGTCTGGTACGACCTCGCGGGGCCGAACCCGGGCGTGCTGCTCGAGCGGTTCTACCGCGACGGCGTGTTCATCGTCACGCCCAAAGTGCAGAGCAGCATGTGGGAGCCTAACCTCTTCGGAAGCTACTCGCTCACTGTGCTGGCGCTGGCCTTCGCGCTGAGCCTCGCGCCCGAATTCCGCGATGGGGCATGGCGCTGGCTGTTCGCCGTGGCGGGCGCGCTGGCCGCCGCGGGCGCGATGCTGAGCATGACGCGCACGGTGTGGGCTGTCGCTCCCGTGCTGGTGTTGCTCGCGGGGTTCGCGGCCTTGCGCCTGCGCCTCGCCAACCCCCGGCAGGTGGCCCTGGCGCTGCTCGCGCCCGCGCTGGTCGGCGGGGCTCTGGGCCTCGGGCTGGGCCTGTCCATGGAAGCTCCAAGCTGGCGCATGGGCGAGCCGTGGAGCCTGACCGACCGGCAGGTAGACGACATGGTGCGCGAGTACATGTTCGGGGCCGAGCAGAGCGAGCCCGCACCGAGCCCCTCGCCCGCCGGGCAGGCAGCCCCCACGGCAGCGCCTGCCACGGCACCGCCCTCGACGTCCGTACCCGCCACGGCACTGCCCTCGACGTCCGTACCCTCGACGTCCGTACCCTCGACGTCCGTGCCCGCCACGCCTGTGCCCGCGGGTATAGGCTCGGCCGTGGGCGACAGGCTGGGCGAGGTGCTGAACGACGGGGAGGTAGGCTCGTTGGAGGGGCGTGCGGCTATCTACGCCAGGGCGTTCGAAGGCTGGCTGCAGAGGCCGCTTCTTGGCTGGGGCGCGGGGGCGTACCCGCTGGTCTACCCGGCGCCTCCCGGCGGAGGAGACTGGATCGCCAACGCCGAGCTGCACGCCCTGTTCGATACAGGCATCGTGGGCCTGCTGCTGCTGGCCGGCGCTATAGGTTACGCGGTCGTGGGCGCGGTGCGGGCCTTGCGCGTGCCCGCGAGCGAGTGGGGCGCGGGCAGGTACGCCGCGTTCGGGCTGTTGGTCGCCGGGGTGGGCCTCCTGCTGGCCTACCAGCTAACCGACGGCACCTGGCTCGGCTTCACCTGGGTGCTGGTCGCCATGATGGCCGCGGCGGGGCGCTACCTGCCGGGCCGCCGCGAGGCCTGAGCGTGGCGGAGAACGGCGAGCCGGGCGCGCCCGGGCAGCCGAGCGTGAGGCGGCGGGCGCTCGGCGGAGTGCTCAGCCTTGCCGGGCGCGACGTCGCGCTCAAGCTGCTGGCATTCGGCGGGTGGATCGCGCTGGCCCGCCTGCTCGACCCCGCCACGTTCGGCCTGTTCGCCGTGGCGAGCTTCGCGCTGAGCGTGTTCGCTCTGTTCAGCCAACTTGGGCTTGGCGCGTCGGTGGTGCGCGACCGGAGCGAGGTAGATCGGCCCAGGCTCGACGCGCTGTTCACCCTCCAACTCGCCGTCGTGGCCGGGATCGCGCTGCTGACGGCGGCCGCCGCGCCGCTGCTCGCCCTTGCGGCCAACGACGCGGGCCTCGGCTGGCTGGTTGTTGCCCTCGCGGCGGCGCTGGTGCTGCTGTCACTCCGCAGCGTGCCCGCGGCCATGCAGGAGCGCGACCTGGCCTACGGCGCGCCCGTGCTGGCCGACATCGTGACGCAGGTGACGTTCTGGACCGTGGCCATAGGCGGCGCGTGGGCCGGGTGGAGCATCTGGAGCGTGGTGGCGTCGGTGCTGGCCTCGAGCGCGCTCGGCACGGTGGTGCTGCTGGTGCGCACGCGCTGGCGGCCCGCGCTCAACTTCGGGTGGCGCGCGGTGAAGGGCGAGGCGCTGTTCGGCCTGATGTACGCCAGCCAGTCGCTGGCCCACTTCGCCAAGTACGCCATGCTGCCGGGCCTGGGCGGGCCGCTGTACGGGGCCACGGCCTTGGGCTACCTCACCTGGGCCCACCAGGTGGCCGCGCTGCCCGTGCAGATCGCCCAGCCGGTATCGCGCGTGGCCTACCCCGCTCTGGCCCACCTGCAGCACGTAGGCGACGAGTTCGCCCGCCTCGCGGCCGACACGCTGGCCTGGGCCTGCAGGCTGACCTTCCCGGTGTTCGCCGTGCTGATCGGCCTTGCCCCGCAGGTGACCGAGCACATTTACGGGGAGCAGTGGATTCCGGCGGTCGGCACGCTGGTGCTGCTGTCAGCCGCCATGGCGGTGGGCGTGCCGGTGAACGTGCTGGTGCCCGCGCTCTACTCGCTCGGCCGCGGTCGCGCCGGTATGGCCCTGTCGCTCGGCTGGACGGCGCTGACCTGGGTAGCGGCGGGCGCCTTCGCCGCGGCGGGCATGGGCTACGACGCCCTCGCGGCGGGATATGTGGTGGGCAGCGCCGTCGCGCTCGCCGCGGTGCTGTACGCCCTGCGCGATATCGGCCCGGCGCGCCTGCTCAGAGCAATGGCGCTTCCCACCGCTACAGGCGCTGCCGCGGGGCTTGCGGCCTACGGCGCGTCCGGACTGGTGGACGGCCTGGCGGGCCTGCTGGTGGTGGGCGGGGCGATAGGCGTGCTGGCCCTCGCCGCCAACCTGTGGCCCGAGCGGGCACGCGGCCGCGCCCTGCTGGGGGCGCTCAGGCGGGGATAGTGGCGCGGTTACATCGGGTGCACCTTCGAAGCGTCCCGGCCGGCCCGCTAAGCGTGCCTGACAAAACCGCGATGCAAGCAAGCGAGCAAGCAGGATGGTTGCGAGCCACGGGATCGGGTCGAAGGGGCGCCTAGCGCCTGGGGAGCCGGCGGTTTCCCGGTTTCTCCGAAGGCGGTGAACGCTTCAGAAGAGTTCCTCGGCCAGCGCGACGATGATGCCCGCAGGGCCTCGCATGTAGCAGAGTCTGTACTTGTCCTCGTACTGGGCCACCTCGCCGACGAGTTCGGCGCCGCCCTCGCGCAGGCGAGCGACAGTGTCGTCGACGCTTTCGACTGTAAACATCACGCTCCGCAGGCCCAGCGTGTTCGGCGGTGCGACCGCCGGTTCGACCTCGACCAGTTTTGGATTGCGAAACTTCGTCAGCTCAAGCCGCCCGTGCCCATCCGGGGTCCGCATCATAACGATGTCGACCTGGACACCTTCGATCGCGTTGACGCGGTCCACCAACGGGCCCTCGACCCGCGCCTCACCTTCGAGCGTCATGCCGAGGTCGGTGAAAAAAGCGATAGCGGCTGCAAGGTCGTCGACGACGACGCTGACGTGGTCCAATCTCTTGATCGTCATGTCGCAAGTATAGCAGAGATAGCAGGGGCCGTGCGCGGCGGTCCAGACCGACCGTTCTCGTTGGTTGGAAGTGGTTATCCGAGGAAACGCTGGGATACTAGGGCGCAGCCAGGCTGCCAAGCTGCCAAAAGACCAGATGGATGTCAGCCCGGGTGCCGTGCGCCCGTGGGCTTCGGCGGCTCCGGCGGGAGTAGCGGCGCGCT
>DASTEB010000223.1:0-4115 GCA_035710025.1 Chloroflexia bacterium | reverse complement strand
CGCCCGCGTACAGCACGGGTAGTCCCTGTGCGTGGCTCGATACCTCGTCCCACTTGAGATAAGGGGCGCGCAGGCCGGGCGGCAGCTCGCCGTTGTCAATGAAGCCGCGGTACAGGTCGGCGGCCTGCCGCTCGATCTCCTGCGCCTCCAGGCGGATCAGGTCGGGGTCGTCCAGCACTAGCAGCGGGGCGTTCTTCGTGCCGTCGCCCTTCCACGCGGCGAGGTAATCCGCCAGGCTGGCGAGAGGCTGCGTGTAGTACGGGGCGAACAGCTCCATGCCCTCGAAGCACTCGCCCGCCTCGGTCATTCGCATCTGGTGCTGCCATTCCTCCAGCACCTCTTCGCGCAGGTTCTCCGTGTCTATCTCGCGCAGGGTCTCGGCCGCCTCCTCGCGCCGCCACAGGGGCATCTCGCACGACGGAGTGACCACGAGGCCGTTGGCCTGCCCCTCGGAACGCTGGGTGAGGGGGTTGAACAGGCGCACCGAGTCGATCTCGTCGCCGAAGAACTCGATTCTGATGGGCAGGGTGGAGGTCGGCGGGTAGAAGTCCACGATGCCGCCGCGCTTGCTGAACTGGCCCGGCTCCTCCACCATAGCGGACGACTCGTATCCCAGGTCGACCAGGTGCGACAGCAGTTCGTTCAGGTCGGCGCGGTCGCCCCGTCGCAGCACGCGCACGGCGTGGCGCAGGTCGCCGGGGGCCATCGTGGGCTGCATAAGCGCGAGCACCGACGTGACGATCACAGGGGCCGATGCCGAGGGGTCGGCGGCTTGCACCGTTGCGAGCACGCGCAGGCGCTCGCCAACGATGGTCGGGTCGGGAGCGATGCGCTCGTAGGGCAGGAGGTCGGGCGCAGGGAACAACAGCGTCTGAGTGCCGGGCTGCACGTAGGCCACCAGGCCCTCGTAAAGCTGGCGCGCGCGGTCGGGCCGCGAAGCCACCACGATCACCGGGCGGCCCTGGGGCGAGGTTACGTCGGCGTGCAGGGCGGCGAGCAGGTAGGGGCGGGCAGGGTCGAGCGGCGCCTCGGACCAGGAGGTCTCGCCCGACGCTACGGCGCGGGCAAGCTCGCGGTAGCCGGGCAGGTCGTACAGGAGTGGCAGGAGTCCGGACAGGCTCATGGTCAGTGGTCAGTGGTCAGTGGTCAGTTCGCGAGTGACGAGTGACGGGTCAGATATCGCGGTCGGCGTGCATGATGCGGGCCAGGCGCTCGCGTATGGTGTCGAGCGAGAGGTCGCGCTTGTCGCGCTGCGGTTTGGCCTCGGCTGCGGCTTCGGCGGGCGGCGCCGGGGCGGGCTTAGTCTTCTTCGGCGGCGCGGGCTGGGCGTCGGCCGTGTTGTACACGTTCATGGCGCGCTCGAAGCCGTTCGACAGGACGTACTCCACGGCGTCGGCCGCGCGGCGGATGGCGTCCTCGATGAGAGGTTGCTCTTCTTTCGTGAAGCGGCCCAGCACCCAATCCATCTGCTTGTGGCGCGGGTCGGCGGGGCGGTCGACGCCGACGCGGATGCGCGGGATGGCCTCGGTGCCCATGTAGTGGATTACGCTCTTCACGCCGTTGTGCCCGGCCGACGTGCCCTTCTCGCGCACGCGGATGGTGCCGGTGGGCAGGGCGACCTCGTCGTAAATGATGACGACGCGCTCCGTAGGTACCTTGTAATAGGAGGCGAGGGTGCGCACTGCCTGGCCGCTGTTGTTCATATACGTCTGCGGCTGGGCGAGTATCACCTTCCGGCCCGCGATCTCGCCCCGGGCGTAGTGGGAGTTGGCCTGGCGTCCGCTGAGGCGCAGGCCGTGGCGGCGGGCAAGCTCATCCACCACCATGAACCCGGCGTTGTGGCGGGTGGCGGCGTAGCGCGGGCCGGGGTTGCCTAGGCCCACGATAAGGAAGGGCGCGTTGGTGTCGCCGGGATTGCGTGCCATAGCCACTCATTATACAGGGCGGGAGAATGGGGTGTCTAATGCATGAGTAGGCAAAAGGCGGAAGGCAGCGTGATGCGTGATGCGTGATGCGTGATGCGTCATGCGTCATGCGTCATGTATGAGGGGGCAGATGGGCTGTCTGGTGACCCTTGCTCTCATTGACACCCATGTGCCCGGGGTGCTACGCTATATAGAGCCGCCCCGTGTACTATGCCGGGGGCGGTTAGAGCGTGCCGGTCAGCAGCGCATTTGCCCGGTCACTCTGTACCAAGAATCGATCGAGGAGACGCACATGAATCGACTTCCCTATCCTCGCCACCGGCAGCAGTTACAGGCAGCAGCCTTCTCCGGCGCGGCCTTGCTGATTTTGCTGGCCGTTTTGGGCCTAGCAGGACTCCCCTCGCAGTCGCCTGCCGCGGCGGCGCCCGCTTTCCAGTCATGCCGCGGCTGGGCCGTGATACCCATGCCGAGTGTCCCGGAGAAGGTCAACGTGCTGAGCGCGGTTTCAGCCTCGTCCCACGATGACATCTGGGCCGTGGGATACACGAGAGATTATGGCAACGCGGAGAATACCGCCCGGACGCTCGCCATCCACTGGGACGGGCGGGAATGGAAGGTCGTGCCGACCCCCAACCCCTACAACGGCAACAACTACCTGGATGGCGTGATAACGCTCGGGCCGAACGATGCCTGGGCGGTGGGCGACACCGGCACCTCCGCGAACCCCGGTACGCTTTTGTTCCACTGGGACGGCACCTCGTGGACTCCGGGCAACTTGCCTCCATTGGACCCGAGCGGCAGTTCGCTCTACGGGCTGGCGGCAACCGCACCCAACGACATCTGGGCCGTCGGCGTGATGGGCAACCAGGACTTCTCGCGCGGTCTCATCCTTCACTATGACGGCTCCCAGTGGGGCGTCCACAAGACGTTCACCGAGGACATCTTTCCGTCGATCCTGTACGGCGTGGCAGCACGCTCGGCTACCGATGTGTGGGCCGTCGGCGCTACCGGCTCCGCTACCGCCGGTATTCGCGGCCTGATCGCCCACTGGGACGGCAACACGTGGAGGCAACTGGTGGACGATGAGATAGGAGTGAACCTGAGCGAAGCCTGGGACGTTGCCGTCGCGCCCGGTGCGCCGGATGTTTGGATCGCCGGCGAGCACGGCCGAACCCGGGACGTCGCGGCCGTGATACACCGCGGCACCGGCGAATGGGAGCGCGACGGCGAGGACTTGCGCGTGGCCGATAAAAACTACCTGCGTGGCATAGCCGCGACCTCGAATACAGATGTGTGGGCGGTCGGCTTTGGACAGTCAAACAATGTGCTGCGCCCACTGCTGATGCACACCGTCAACGGTACCGACTGGACAGGCGAGTCCGGCGCGCAGGTGGACGGCGCGGCGGCGCTGTACGACATCGCCGCTCTGCCGGGCGGCGACCTGATAGCCGTGGGCACTGCCAACGGCGCGGTGCTGGTCGAGATGTACCGCGACCCCTGCGCGCCTGCTCCAGCACCCGCCACGCCCACACCTGAAGCCACCCAACTGCCCGCGGCCACGCCCACACCCACAAGCGTACCTACTTTCGCACCGACCCCCATCCCCGGTGACACGACGCGCACATTCTCCGAGACGGGCAAGACCGTGCACGGGCTGTTCCTCGACTACTGGCAGAACAATGGCGGCCTGGCTCAGCAGGGCTACCCCATCTCCGATGTGTTCACCGAGATATCGGGGCTGAACGGCAAGCCGTACACGGTGCAGTACTTTGAGCGCGCAGTGTTCGAATACCACCCCGAGAACCAGGCGCCGTTCAACGTGCTCCTCTCGCAACTCGGCACGTTCCAGTACAAGAACAAGTACCCCAACGGCGCGCCCGGCCAGACGCCCAACACCTCCGAAGGTTCGGTGCTGTTCGCGGAGACGGGCAAGCGTGTCGGCGGCAAATTCCTTGAGTACTGGCAGCAGAACGGCGGGCTGGCCCAGCAGGGCTATCCGATCTCCGACGAGTTCATGGAGAAGTCGGACCTGAACGGGCAGACCTACCTTGTGCAGTACTTCGAGCGCGCCGTGTTCGAGTACCACCCCGAGAACCAGCTTCCGTATGACGTGCTGCTGTCGCAATTGGGCACGTTCCAGTACAGGGAGAAGTACGGCGCGAGGTAAGAAGGTAAGCGCCGCGGCATGAA
>DASTEB010000222.1:0-7751 GCA_035710025.1 Chloroflexia bacterium | reverse complement strand
GAGCAGTCCATGCGTATCTTGCCGTCGTGGTCCACCGTCATGAAGGCGAAGGTGGGGTCGACCACCCTGTTGACCACCTCGATGTTCAGCCCGTATTCGTGCGTGATGGGGTCCCAGTAGCCCAGGCTCGCCCCGCCCAGAGGGTCCGCGCCGATTCGCAGGCCCGCCGAGCGTATGGCCTCCATGTCGACCACGTTCCCGAGGTCGCCCACGTAGGCGCCGATGTAGTCGTAGCGGCGGGTAGTGGGAGCCTTCGCCGCCTGCTCGTATGGTATCCGAGTCACTCCCGCCAACCCCTCCCTGAGCAGGGCGTTGGCGCGGTCCTGCACCCACCCGGTAACGTCGACGTCGGCCGGGCCGCCGTTGGGCGGGTTGTACTTGAAGCCGCCGTCGGCGGGCGGGTTGTGCGAAGGCGTAATCACGATGCCGTCGGCCAGGCCCTCCCTGCGCCCTCGGTTGTAGGTAAGGATGGCGTGCGAGATGGCGGGCGTTGGGGTATACGAGGCGTAGCCGTCGCCGGGCGCGACGAACACGTCCACGCCGTTCCCGGCCAGCACCTCGAGGGCGGTCCTGCGCGCCGGGTGGGACAGGGCGTGCGTGTCCATGCCGATGAACAGCGGGCCGGTAATTCCCTGCAGGCGGCGGTACTCCACGATGGCCTGGGTGGTGGCGAGGATATGGTCCTCGTTGAACGACCCTGCGGCCGACGAGCCGCGGTGCCCTGACGTGCCGAACTGCACCCGCTGCGAGGGGTCGGCGGGGTCGGGGTGTACGTCGTAGTACTGGTCGAGCAGCTTGCCGGGGTCAATCAGCAGCGCTTCGGGGGCCGGTTTGCCGGCCAGTGGGCTGACCGCCATGTTCGCGCTTCCTCCGTGTCTAGCTCGTGGCTTCCGCTGCCTGCGTTCTAGGGGCGCGGCGGGCAAGCTCGCGCTCCCAGCTGTGGGCGAAGGTGCGGTCCTCCACCGTCTCGCCGCTCGCCAGCGTGTCCGTCGCGAAGTCCTCCGGCCTCAGGTCGGTGCCGATCTTGCAGTTGCGACCCACGGTGAGGTTGTCGGGCAGGGACGACCGCTTGCCCACGAGCGTAATACCGGTATCGAGCCTTGAAGGCTCCTGCTTGTTGGGGGTCATGTCGTCGCCGTAGCCTACTCGGCAGTTCTTGCCGACGGTCACTTCCTTGTCGAGCACCGAGCGGTCCACCACGCTGCCCGCGCCGATCACCGTTCCTGTGAAGACGATCGACTCACGCACGACCGCGCCCTCCTCCACAACCACGCCGGGCGAAAGCACGCTGCGCTCGACCTGCCCCTTGATCACGCAGCCGTGCGATATGAGGCTCTGGGTGACGTTCTCCCCGTCGTAGATGTGGGCTGGCGGGCGCTCCTCGCTCAGAGTGTGGACCACCCACGAGGGATCGTACAGGTCGAAGGCGGGCGGGTCGTCGAGCAGTTCCATGTGCGCTTCCCAGTAGGACTGCACGGTGCCCACGTCCTGCCAGTAGCCCCTGAAGGGGTAGGCGTACACCGCCTCGCCCCGCTCCATCATGCCGGGGATGATGTTGCGCCCGAAGTCGTGCTTGCTCTTCTCCATGCGGGCGTCGTCCACCAGCACGCGGGCCAGCGTATCGCGGTCGAACACGTAGATGCCCATCGAGCCGAGCGTGCCCTTCGGCTCCGGCGGCTTCTCCTCGAACGAGAGCACGCGCTGCTCGGCGTCGGTCTCAAGGATGCCGAAGCGATAGCCCTCCTCGATGGGAATGACCACGGCGCCCAACGTCACGTCGGCTTTGTGCTGGCGGTGGAACTCGATCATGGGGCGGTAGTCCATGCGGTATATATGGTCGCCCGCCAGCACGAGCACGTAGTCGGCGCCCGTCTCCATAATATTGCCCAGGTTCTGGTAGACCGCGTCGGCCGTGCCCTGGTACCAGTCGGACTCGCGCCGCCCCGCGTAGGGCTGCAGGATCTGCACGCCTCCCTGCCGCCTGTCGAGGTCCCACGGCTTGCCCACGCCGATGTGGTCCTGCAGCGAGTGGGGGCGGTACTGCGTGAGCACGAACACGTCGAAGATGCCCGAGTTGACGCAGTTGGACAGGGCGAAGTCGATGATGCGGTACTTGCCCGCGAAGGGGACAGCGGGCTTGGCACGCTTCTCGGAGAGGAGGGACAGGCGCTCGCCCTGCCCGCCCGCCATGATGACAGCCAGCACTCTGGTCATAGCACAACCACCTTCACCTTTCGGGATGTGCCCGTGGTAGAGCAGCGCCCTGTGGGGGTGTCGCCGGAGGGCGCGCCGGTACAGCGGGAAGATAGCACGACTCGGGCCGCCAATGTCGATGATAACGCCGCCTGAGAGGGATATCAAGGGGCGTGCCGTGCGCCGGAAAGAGAAAAGAGCAACCGCCTGAGCAGTTGCCCTTCTCGACTTAGCGCCCGGTGGCCGGGCGCCGGTATTCGTGCAGGATTAGTCGGTGATGTCGTCGGCTACGTCGCGGACCTTGTCCTTCGCGTCGCCCGCGAAGTCCTTGACGTTGCCCTTTGCCTGCTCGAGGTTGCCCTCGGCCTGGTTGGCCTCGCCGCGGGCCACTGTATCGCGGTCGCCTGTGGCCTCACCCCACTCTTCCTGTACCTTGCCGCCCAGCTCCTGGGCCTTACCTTTGGTCTTGTCAGCGAATCCGTCGCCCATAGTATTACTCCTTTCGTATTGCGCGGGGCAGAGCGTCGTCGCTCGTGCCCGGAGCCGCGTGTTCTATGCGTGCGCAGGCTCCACCTATACATAGAGCAAGAACGGTACCGGACCGCGTGCCGCGCTCATTTTGTCGCGGAGTTGGGCGACGCGGCTCGCTCGTGCGACGCACCGGTGCGCATGCGCAGCGTAACCAGGTCGTGCGCCTCGACCGGCACGATGAAGGTGTCGCCGTCGCCTTCTACCCGCTGCGGCTGGCCCCGCCCGCTTCGAGCAAGTCTGGCGCAAAGACGCAAGAATCAATTGAAACGCAGAGACACAGAGAGCGCAGAGGTAACGCAGAGATTATTGCGGTTTGGCGGGGGTGCCGAACAAGCAAAGGTGCTTACCCCAATAATCTTTGCACCTTTGCGCCTTTGTGTTTCGTCTCCGGCCCACGTTCGGGCGGCTACTCTACTACGGGGAGGCGGCGGATGTTGGGATCGGTGAAGATATCGTACTCGTCGCGGCTGCGGGTGGAGAACTCGGAAACGACCGCGCCCTCGCTGCCCGCCTGGAACCAGTGCAGGGTGTCGGGCGGGATGGTGTGCTGCTCACCGAGGCGCAGGACGATCTCGTGGTGAACGGTGTAGTACGGCTTGCGGCCCGCGGGCGGCCGGGCCATTGGTCTGTCCGTAGGCTCGCCCTCGACGTACAGGTAGACGGTGCCCCAGCGGCAGCGAAACGTCTCCTCCTTGCCAGGCTCGCCGTCTATGGGCGGGTGGCGGTGCTCAGGGCAGGTCTGGCCGGGGAACAGCACCAATTCTTTGGCGCACACCCGCTCGGTGTTCACGTACACCACAAGCTCAAGCCCGGTGGTCTCAAGCTCACCCAGCCCCATGTCGGCCACCTCGATATTGGCCTCTTCCTCAGGCGTCAGCACGATCCCCGCCCGGTCAAGGTACTCCCTCGCCCTCTCCCGCGCCCTCTCGACCTCTTCAATTGTCATCTCACCCTCCCTGAGGGGTTTGTTTAGTCATGAAGATCACGGACGTCTCTGGTTGCGACAACCTGTCGGGCCCCGGAGCTCTGCGGCCCGGGGTGCCTGCCCGCCGCCCCCTGCGTCCGGATAGTGTACACCCTGCTGCCAGAGCGGTGCAATCGGCGGGAATGCGTTGAAACGCGAAGGAAGGGCGCCCTCCAGGCGAAATAAAAGGCGCCGGTGGTTTGCTCTTATCCCGCGCGGAGCCCCTGACGGTTCATCAAATCGTCAGGGGCTCCGACATGAGTCCGAGTGTTGGCTAGTCTCGCGGCCTTATTCCGCCGGTGCGCAGCAGGCGGCTCATCCCTTCGAAGATCAGGCCCGCCGCGACGACGAGGGCAACGAGAACCACCAGGTTATAGTCGCCCTCGCCGGTGCTCGGCATGCCCACGAACTCGGTAGGAGCGGAAGCGGGCTGCTCGACGGGGGCCGGGGCAGGCGCAGGTGCCTGTGCCGGGGCCGGGGCCGGTGCGGACGCGGCGGCCACCGTGGTGAGCGTAGCGCCTGTGGGCAGCAGCACCGCGTACGACACCCGCGCCGGAGCGCCGCTCTTGTTCACCGCTGTGTGGTGCGTGCCCGGCAGGTCGAGATAGACATCGCCTGGCTTGCCCACTATCTCGGCCTGGCCCTCGGGGGCGAATACCAGCTCACCCTCGATGACCGTCACGATTCCAGGCCCGCCGTGTCTGTGCAGAGGTGTGGCCGAGCCGGGCGCGAAATCGAGGATCAGATTGATCATTTCGAACTCGCCCTGCATGGTAAGGCCCGGCAGGCTGTTCCTGTAGACCGTCTTAGGCCCGGGCGGAAGGTCGGTCCCCTCGGCGACGCCCACCACGGTGGTGAGCGCGGCGCCCTTGGGCAGGGCCACCATGTAGGACACCCGCGAAGTGCTCGCACCCTTGTTAGCAGCGGTGTGTACCATGCCCGGCAAGTCGTGGTACACCTCGCCGGACTTGAGGACCATGTCGGGCTTGCCCTCCATGCCGAACACCATTTCCTGGCTCAGCACGGTGACCATGCCCGGCCCGCCGTGAGTGTGCGGGGGCGTGGCCGCTCCGGGGTCGAAGTCGAGCATTATGTTGATCAGTTCGAACTCGCCGTTGATCGTCTGGCCGGGCAGGCTCGACCGGGATACGACGGTCGGGCCGGGCGGCAGCTCCTGCGCGAAGGCCGCCCCGCTTGCCATAAGGGCGAGCAGCGGCATCAGCAGCGCCAGTGACATTCTTATAATTCGTTTCATTGTTGTTCCTCCCTTTGTCTGGTTGGTAAGTATCGATTCAGACGCCCGGCGGGCCGTGCGACCCGCCGGTTGCCGCTTGAGCTTCCCTTAGAAGGGGCACACGCCCGGGTTGGGCATGTCAACCCTGATGGGGCCTCCTGCCGGAAGCATGAATGTGGCGTACACCTCGACTATCTGGTTAGTCTCGTTGCGCGCATTGTGGGTGTGGTTGCCCGGGTCGAGGAAGGCGCTCCCCGCCGGGTAAGCCTGCCCGGTGCAGGTGGGGTCGCCGCCGTCGTAGAGGGTAAGGGTGCCGGAGGCGATGACCGCCCACACCGGCCCGCCGTGCTGGTGCCACCCGAAGTAGCCGCCCGGCTGGACGGTGTACTTGATGGTGGTGATGTTGGACACTTCCGACCCCTCGCCGAACCCTGCTTCGTCCTTGAACTTCACGCGGACCGGCTCGGGAAGCGCCCCCGAGGCGACCGGTGTGCCGGTAACGCCGTTCCCGGGGGTGGCCATCGCCGTCCCCGCGATAAGGCTGCTCGAAAGCAACAGGGCAAACGCAAGCCCGGCTAGAAGGGCTATACGCTTGACGTTCTTCGGAGCGGTCTGGGCCGTCTTTTCCTCATTGGTCCTGTTAATCATCTTTCCTCTCCTGTTCTTTATTTGACCTTGCGGGATGCAGGTCTGTTATTTGTGCGCGGCAGCGGTGTTACCAGATTCGCCGGAGCCGCTACGTTTTTGGGGAGGCCCGCCGGGTGCCGTGTGCCGGAGCCACCAACGTCCGGCGAACCACCCTCGCGTAAGACTATAGACGCACAAAAGGCGCCTGCTATGCGTGCAGGCACCTATTTTCTCGCCGGGAGAGTACGTATTTGGTTTGGCGGTAGACACGTAGACTACGTAGTCAGGCCGTGCCGGAGTGCGTATGCTGTGGCGGTGGCGCGGGCAATCCTGCCGGTCGCGCCGATTTTCTGGTAGATGTTGGAGATGTGGCGCTCCACCGTGCGCAGGCTCAGGGTCAAGTCCGAAGCTATCTCCTGGTTGCTCCTGCCCGCCGCTATCAGGCGCAGCACCTCTATCTCCCGCTCGGTCAGGTCGTCGGGGTAGGGCTGTTTGGGTGACGTTGCGCCTCCCGGGACACGCTCAGTTGAGCCGTGTGCCTGCTGGATGTCGGGCGCCCGTTGAGAGGAAGCCTCCAGGGCGTACGCAATCGCCTCTTCAGGCGCCATGGCCCGGCCTTCCTCCTGGAAACTCTCAAACGTTTCTTCATCCATCTCGGCGCGCACACCGGCTATGATGCGGTCGATCTCGGCGCGCATGCCTGGCTCATAGTGGCCGCCGGCCGCGCTGATGGGCCCTTCAGACGCGCCGATCAGCTTCGCGGCACGCTCAAGCTGCCCTCGCAAGCGCGCCACCTCCGCCAGCGAAACCAGATACCAGCGGGTCCATCGCTTGTTGCCCGACCTGCGATAGCGGTCCAGCCCTTCCAGGGATGAGGCCTCGGCCTCCTGCGGATCGCCCTGGCGCAGAGCAAGGGTGCCAAGGCGGGCGAGTACCTTAGCGATAACCCAGTCGACCCCTAGCTCTCGCGCAATTCCAAGGCTCTCCTCAAGCAGTGCCCTGGCCTTGTCAAGATCTCCCAGGTGGAAAGCTACTGACGCGAGCTCTGACAGCGTGGAGGTAATACCAAGGTCGTTGCCCAGTTCGCGGCTGATGGCCAGCGACTCATCCAACGGTGCCTGCGCGGCGCGGTACTCTTCCTTCAGCATCAGAATAGTCCCCGTCAGGGTGAGTGCATTGGAGGCGGACGATTTGTCTCCTAACCTCCTGAAGATAGCCAGGGCCTCTTGAATGAGGGAGAGGCTCAAGTCATATTCCCCAAGCCACAGTGCTACGGGACCGAGGCCGTTCAATGCCGAGGCCACTCCCCAGTCGTAGCCCAGCGTCCTGGACATCTCCAGGCACTGCTCAAGGATCGAGCGAGCCTCGATGAAATTGCCCTGCTCAAAGACCATAAATGCGAACGTACGAAGCGCCTTGACCCGTTCAATGCTCGGCTCACTTTGCCCCGTCTGCTCAGCCTTGCTCAGCAGTTGTTCGCACCACTGCCGCCCCTCGCTCAGGTAGCCTTTCGATTGCCAGTAACGCCCCAGCGCTCCGGCCATCTTCAACCCTTTTTGGACCAGATCATCTCGTGAGAGGCTCCACTCCAATGCCGCTCTCAGGTTGTTCACCTCGGCGTCCACCCGTTGCATCCATAGGAGCTGCGCGTTCTCACGTAACCCCTGCTGGGCCGCCTCGGCAAAGTGCATGCAGTAATCGAGATGGCGGTCACCCGTGGATTCGAGTTCGCCGCTCTCCTCCAACCGCTGCCGGGCGTACTCGCGGATTGTCTCTAGCATCTCAAAACGCGGCTCTTCCGCTGCACGCTCCTGCTGCTGCAGCAGGCTCTTGGCAACCAGAGACGTTACCCCATCGAGGGTGTCTATCTCCAGTTCAGCACCGCCGCATACCTGCTCGATTGCCTGGAACGTACACCCGCCCACGAACACGCCCAGCCTGCGGAACAGAGTCTGCTCGGCGCGGTCGAGCAGGTTGTAGCTCCAGTCGATTGCCGCCTGCAGAGTTCGCTGCCGTTCCGGCAGGTCGCGCGCCCCTCCCTTGAGCAGCGTAAGCCTGCTCTTCAGCCGGGCCAGCAGGTCCTCGGGCTGCAGCACGAGGGTGCGCGCGGCGGCAAGCTCTATCGCCAGTGGTAGGCCGTCGAGCCGCAGGCATATCTCGGCCACGGCGGGGGCGTTACGGTCGGTAAGCTGGAAGCCGGGG
>DASTEB010000221.1:0-2615 GCA_035710025.1 Chloroflexia bacterium | reverse complement strand
GGCGACATCATGTCGGACCTGAACGGCCGGCGTGGGCGCGTGCTCGGCATGAACCCGCAGGGCAACGGCTTCACGGTAGTTGAGGCGCAGGCACCTCTGGCCGAGGTGCAGCGCTACGTGAGCGACCTGCGCTCGGTTACTCAGGGGCGAGGCAGCTTCACCATGGAGTTTGACCACTATGAGCAAGTGCCCGCGCACGTGGCCGACAAGGTAATAGAGACCGCCCGCAAGACTCGTGAGGAGGCAGGCGTCTAGACCTGATCGGTTAAGGCAATACATATGGGGTACGGAGCAGCACGCTTCGTACCCCTCTTTTGGCGTCTTCGGGTCAGTTGTTCGGCTCAGGCACGGGTTCGTGCGGGCGCAGGCGAGCCAGTAGGGCGACAATGCCTACCGTAAGCCAGAAAGTCAGGGCGAGGTCCATGGTGAAGTAGGCCATGTCGAGCAGGCCGTGAACAACGAAGTCGACCATAGAGGCCAGCAGGCCGAGCGCCAGGGCACCGAGGGCGGTACCTGCCCAGCGGCGGCAAAGGGACAAACTCGTTCTGAAGAAGAAGACGAGCGCGGCGACCAGCCAGAGCAGCCCGGGGATGCCGAGGCGCAGCCAGAAGTCGAGCACCCAGTTGTGAGGGTGCGACGTGGTGAAGAAGCGCATCTGGGGCACGCCATAGCGCGGGTCGGCGTATAGGAACTGGTCCTGGCCGATGCCGGTGAACGGGTTGTCGCGGATGATGCGGGCGGCCGCGGTCCAGATTTTGGCGCGCGCCACTCCGGTGTTGTCCTCGGTGTTGAAGTCGAACATCGAGGTGATGCGCTCGATGCGGATGAAGGGCAAGGCAGCCAACCCCGCGAGTATGGCTACGCCCAGTCCCGCCGCGAGCCAGCGGTGGCGCGTGACGACAGCTACGACGACCATCGCGGCGAACACGCCTATCCACGCGCCGCGCGTGAAGCTTACGATCACACCCGCGCCGATGACCAGCGCGAGTGCGGCTGACGCCCAGCGCCAAAGCCGCCAATCGCGCGGCAGGAAGATGGCAAGCGTAAGCGCAAGGGGCAGTGCGCGGCCCGCATAGATGCCGAACGCCGTCGCGCTGGGGTAGACCGCGGTGGCGCGGCCCACGCCTTCCATGACCGTCGCCTGTCCGTAAAGGTATTGCTCGATGCCCTCGCGCGACACGAGCGAGGCTGCTATTAGCCACGCCGCGGCCATGCGCCAAAGGTCGCGCTCGGTTGTCAGCCAGCGCAGCATCAGCAGCAGGAACAACACCGGCTCGGCAACCGTCCAGCGAAACTCGCGCAGGGCAACGCGGCTGCGATCGCCTTCGGGTACCGGCGCGACGAACAGCCACAGGAGGCCGATGGCGGCGAACACCGCGCCGAGCCACACCCAGGGCTCGCGGAACATGGTCGGGAGCCAGGGCAGGTGCCGCGTGCGAGCGAACGGCCACCCGTCGCGAACAAGCCACGCAGCCGCCAGGCAGCCAAGCAGCACCTCGGCGGCGGGGAAGAACAGGTCGCTATCGCGGCCGGGTAGGGGCAGCGGGATACCGCGCTGACGATAGAACAGCGGTGCGGCGAGAGGCACGAGGACAAGCCCAAGATCCGGCCGGTAGACGGCAAGGAGGAAGAAAGATACGATGCCGATCAGGGCGGGCACCAGCGTTGGGACGTAATAGTACAGTCCGACGGAAGCGAGCATCGCGGTCAGCACGACCGGATCAGAAGTTAGGATTTGGGACGTGCGTTGCGCAGCGCGCGCTTCAGATGCAGGCGAGGGTGATTGTGCGACGGCGCTCACGACGCGCTCCCGGGGGCAGGACGGCGCGGCAGGAGCAGCCCCGCGATGCCCAGGACCAGCAGCAGTGCAACACTCACGTCCAGTACGGTGGCGAGGGTACGCCGCGCGTCCGGCTCTGAGGCTCCCCGGGCGGCAATCACCGCCTGCAGCTCTTCGTCATACTCGCGAAGCAGCCTCTCATACTGAGGGTGCAGGCTTTCGATCTTCTCTACGTTTCGACCTGCCTCACGTATGGCAGACGAGTCCGAGCGTAGCGCTGCGGGGTCGCCCGTTGTCAGGTTCCGCTGGAGCGTCACGGACGTCGTCATGACGTCCGCGGCGCCGGTCCACGTGTAGTCGTCGTCGAGACCGACCGGGGGCGGGTACAGCTTGAGGTACTCCACGATAGGCCAGGTGGCGGAGCGCAGCACTTCGCTCTCGGCCCCGAGCGAGCGCGTCCAGGCCATTAGCTCGTCGTCGTAGTAGCGGAGCGCCTGGAAGTACGTCTCACCGGCTTCTGCGTACGCCTGCAGGCGTTCCAGGAACGAGAGCAAAGGAGCCGCGGCAGTCTCAGTGGCCCTCACCGTTTCGGGTGAACCAGAGTTTCTTTCGAGATCAGCTACGGCGTCCTCGAAGGCGGCGAGTGACGCACCCACGTCGTTCTGAGATACGTGGGTGCGATAGGCGGCCTGCACGCGCTCGAACTCTGCGCGCGCCTGGTCTACTTGCTGCCGGGTCGCAGGCATCCGGCCCGCGGCCTGCTCCTCTTCGCTCAGCACGGCGCGGGGCAGGGGCAAAAACATCGCGACCAGCACGGCAGCCGCAGCGCCGGTCC
>DASTEB010000220.1:0-10830 GCA_035710025.1 Chloroflexia bacterium | reverse complement strand
GGCATGGACCGCTTCCGCCCCGACCAGGAAACGCCCGTACCCAACTTCTTCCTCGCGGGGGACTACACGCAGCAGGAATACCTCGCGAGCATGGAAGGCGCGGTGCTCAGCGGCAAGCGCGCCGCGCAGAAGATCGCGATGCGCGTGCCCGCCAATGCGAACCAAGAGGCCAAACGTGGAGCATAACCGCGTATTCCGCTTTACCGCGCCAGGCATCATGCCCGTGACGCGGTACGCATGGCCGCACGTCGCGCCGATCAACCCGCCGTCCAGCCGCGTAGTGCTTGAGACGCTGCACGACCTGCTGCCGCCCCCCACCACCGGCCCGCTTACAGAGAGAGCGATAACGCGCGGGGCGTACGACGGGCTCGCGCAGCACTGCGATGAGGCGGCCCACCGGCCGACGAGCGACAGGCTGTGGGCCTACGAGGCGTGCGCGGCCGTAATTCGGCAGCACTCCAAGAGCTTTTACATGAGCGCCCGCCTGCTCCCCAACGGCAAGCGCCGCGGCATCATGGCCCTGTACGCTTTCTGCCGCCTGAGCGACGACATAGTTGACCGCGCAGCGGGACAGGCCGGCGCCGCGGCGGCAGCGTTGGACGAGTGGGCCGCGGTGAACCGGATCGTGTCCACCGGCAACGCCGACCCCGTAGTGCTCGCGTGGTCCGACACGCGCACGCGGTGCAGCATCCCGGTCCACCTGGCCGACGAGCTGATCGAGGGCGTGCGCATGGACCTGTCGATCGAGCGCTACGCCACCTGGAACGACCTGTGGGTGTACTGCTACCGGGTGGCAAGCACCGTCGGCCTGATGAGCATGTACATCACGGGCGCCGAGACCATGGACGCCGTGCCCTACGCCGTGCAGCTTGGCATCGCGCTCCAGCTGACCAACATCCTGCGCGACGTGGGCGAGGATGCCCGCGCAGGGCGCATCTACCTCCCGCAGGAGGACATGGACCGCTTCGGCGTGAGCGAGCATCAACTCTTCGACGGGGTGGTGAACGCGCAGTTCGTGCGGCTGATGCAATTCCAGATCGAGCGCGCCCGCGCCCTGTACGCGGCGGCCTGGCCCGGGATCGCCATGCTGCCCGCGGACAGCCGCACGGCGGTCGCGGCGGCCCTGGTCCTGTACCGGGGCATACTCAGGCGAATCGAACAGAACGCATATGACGTTTTCTCGCGGCGAGCGCATCTTAGTATGCGCGAGAAGGTAAGCGCCCTCCCCGGCATCTGGTGGCGAGTGCGCTCAGTCCGATAAGTAACGGCAAGCAAAGAAAAGGGATCATACCGAACGGTGGCATTTCATACAGACCGGAGAAGAGCATGAACGCTACAGCAACACTAACCGAATCACCCTGGAGCACAATCGGCCAGCGGACTTCGCCGCACGTCGCCGCGATGGGTCAGGCCAGGCACGATTCCACGCACGACCTGCGAGCCGTCCCGCTGGGCGAATATACGGACGAGCAGTTGATGGCAGCCGTGGGCGGCGGGCGCTCCGACGCGCTCGAGGCGCTGTACGACCGCCACGTGCGCGGCGCTTTCGGCCTCGCAATGAAGATCGTGCGCGATCCCGGCATTGCCGAGGAGGTCGTGCAGGACGTGTTCGTCAAGCTGTGGAGCCAGCCCGCCACGTTCTCGCCCGAGCGCGGCAAGTTCGGCGGGTGGCTTCTGACGCTGGTACACAACAGGTCGGTGGACAAGCTGCGCCGCGCCCAGTCGGGCCTCGCGGGCAGGACCCTGCCCCTCGACGCTGAAGGCGAGAATGGCCTCAGCCTGGCCGACGTGCTGCCCGACACCGGCCCCTCACCGGACGATGCGGCATGGCTCAACGCCAAGGGCGACATCGTGCGTGAGGCCCTGGGCCAGCTGCCCGAGCTTCAGCGGCAGGCCATCTCGATGGCATACTTCGGCGGCCTCACTCAGCGCGAGATCGCCGAGCGCCTGCAGGAGCCGCTGGGCACCATCAAGACGCGCACCCGCTCGGGCCTGCAGCATTTGCGGCGCGTGCTGGTCCGCCAGGGCACCTGGGGAGACCTCCGAGGATGAGAACCATCGTTATCGGAGGCGGTCTCGCGGGGCTGACCGCTGCGGCCGACCTCGCCGACGCGGGCCACGACGTGCTCGTGCTCGAGAAGCGTCCCGTGCTCGGCGGCAAGGTGTCGTCCTGGGTGGAGGACGGTTACACCGTCGAGTCGGGCCTGCACATCTTCTTCGGCTGCTACACCGAGCTGCTCGAGATGACCAGGCGGGTCGGTGCGTACCGCAACATCGAATGGAAAGAGCACACCATACACGTGGCGCGGCCCGGCGGCAAAGTGTCGCGCTTCCACTTCCCCAACGTGCCCGCGCCTTTCAACGGCATCCTGGCCTTCACCTCGGGCGATCTGTTGACCTGGCACGAGAAGCTGACCAACGCGCTGGCGCTGGTGCGCCCCTGGGTGCTTCCCCTCGAGAAGGTAGCCAGGTGGGACGATCGCACATACGCGCAGTGGCACAGGGGATACGGCATCGCCGAGGGCGTGCTGACCAAGTGGTGGAACCCCATCGCGCTGTCTATGGGCTTCCTCCCGGCCGAGGAGATGTCGGCCCGACCCATGACCACGGTGTTCCACCACTTCGCGCGCAAAGCGAATGCATCGCGCGTCGGCTTCCTCGACGGCCCGCCGTCCGAGCGGCTGCACAGCCCGTTCGCCCGGTACATCGAGGCGCGCGGCGGCGAGATACGCACGGGCGCTAAGGTCGAAGAGCTTATGCTGGAGTGGCAGGCAGGCAGGCCGGTGTTCACCGGCGTGCGCCTCGATGGGGGCGAGGTGGTGACGGGCGATGCATTCGTCATGGCGGCGCCGCTGCACAGTGCCCGGCAGGCCATCCCGCGGGTGCTGCGCCACATACCCTACTTCGACAACCTCTGGAAGCTGAAATCGGTGCCGGTAATGAACGTGCAGGTGTGGTTCGACCGCTACGTCTCGGACACAGACAACCTCTTCTTCACGGCCGATGCGCCCTTCTCGGTGTTCGCCGACCTCGCTGTCACAAGCCCGATGTACGACAGGCACGGCGGCTCACTCGTGTCGATGGCGGCCGCGCCCGCCGAGCCGCTATGGCACCTTTCGGACGACGAGATAGCGCAGCGCTGCCTGGACGCGCTGGGCAGCCTGTGGCCGCGCACGCGAGAGGCCAAGGTGCTGCACCACACCGTGGTCAAGATCCCCAACTCGATTTACCGCGAGGTGCCGGGCAGCGACGCCCTTCGCCCCACCCAGCGCACTCCCATTCGCAACTTCGCCCTCGCCGGGGACTACACCCAGCAGAACTACATGGCCTCCATGGAAGGCGCGGTGCGCAGCGGACACCGGGCGGCCCGGGCCTTGCTGGACAACTTGGGCACCCGAGCGCCGGAGCGTGGTAGAATAAGCAAGCGCACTCCGGTCGCGGGGCGCGTTTAGGTGCACAGGATCACTATGCAGAACTCACCGACCATAGCCCGACAGGCGTCCTCCACTCCCTGGCCCAGGGGCGAGGTCCACTATATCAAGCGGCCCTGGCTGCAGGACATCGCGCTGTGGATCCTGCTCGTTGGCCCGCTGACCGCGCCGCTGTTCCGCTGGACGGGCATCGGCATCCTGCAGCCTTTCGCCGACGCTATCTACCTCATAGGCCGGGTGGTCTGCCCGAAGTATGAAGTACACCTCATGTTCGTGGGCTACCCGATGGCCGTGTGCTCGTCGTGCTGGTTCGCCGTGTTCGGGCTGTGGACCATCCGCGCGATGTACGGGCGCGAGGGCGAGGGCATGGGCGTGTTCTCATGGCTCAACCCGGGGGCCGCGTGGGCCCGCTGGGAAGAGACGTCGATATACGTCAAGCTGTCCGTGCTCGCGGCGCTGTTCATCCCGTGGGCGTTCGACGTAATGGCTTACGACACCGGCCTGTGGTCCAGCCCCCACCCGTTCATGATGCTGGTGGGCTACCTGGGCGGCATCGGCGCGGGTCTGCTCCTCCTGCCCGCGGCCGCCCAGATGCGAGTGCGCGCCGGGAGCGGGAGGCCCGCACATGCCTAGCGCGGCCGCGGCGAACACAATCGCCCCCATCTTCGACGAGCTAAGAGGCCGCTACCCGAGGACGGTAGCGGCTTTCGCGTCGATGCCCCACGGTGAGCAAGCCCTGGGCGCGGTGCGCGACCTCGAGCGGCAGTGGATCGAGCGCAACAGCGCCGCCCACCACCCCGACCCCTTCGAGTACCACGACTCGGCCGCCGACCTGCCTCCTGCCGGGCGGGGCAACCGCTTCGACGTGGCGATAGCGGGCGGCGGGCTTGGTCTTGTGGCGGGCGCGGCGCTTGCGCGGCGGGGTCTGCGCGTGCTCGTGTTCGACCGCGACAGGGTCGGCGCGGCGCACCGCGAGTGGAACATCTCGCGCCGCGAGCTTGCGACGCTGGAGAAGTGGGGCATCTTTTCGCCCGGCGAGATCGAGGAGACCGTCGCCGCGCAGTACGACCTCGGCGTAATCAGCTTCGACCCCCGCAACACGGGCGTGCCCGCCTGTGCGCTCAGGCTGAACGGCGTGCTGGACGTTGCGCTCGACGCGCAGGCCGTGCTCGACCTCGCCCGGCGGCGCTTCCTCGCAAACGGAGGGGTAATCAAGGAGCACCGGGCGTTCAAGCGCCTGCACGTCGCCGAGCGCGGCCCGGTTGCCTCGGTGTTCGAGGTTGAGGGGCCGGACGGACCTGAGTTCTACCGCGCCTGCCTTGCAATCGACACCATGGGCTCGGTGTCGCCCATTGCCGTGGGGCTGAACGGCGGCCTCCCCTTCGACGGCGTGTGCCCCACGGTCGGCACCATCGTGAGCGGCCTGGAGCACGACAGCCGCACCGGCGACGTGCTTGTGAGCGTCGCGCCCGTGCAGGGTGGCCGCCAGTTGATCTGGGAGGGATTCCCCGGCCACGACGGCGAGACCACTGTGTACGTGTTTTACTACGACCGCACGGGACCGCGGGAAGCCTACAAGCAGAGTCTGCTCGACCTGTTCGAGCGGTACTTCGAGCTACTTCCGAGTTACCGCGACATGCCGGACGGCGCGCGGCACCTCAAGCCGGTGTTCGGCTACATCCCGGCGCGGCACGGCAGGACCGGGCGCACGGCGGCTCGCGGGCTGCTGTGCCTGGGCGACTCGGCCGCGGGGCAGTCGCCGCTTACCTTCTGCGGGTTCGGCTCGTTCGTGCGCCACATCGGTCGGGTGGCGGCGCTCGCCGACCACGCCTTCCGCTACGGCCTGCTGGAGGAGCGCCATCTCAAGGCGATCAGCCCTCACCAGGCCAACCTGCGCGTGGCGTGGGTGTTCAGCCGCTTCATGCAGCCCTGGTCGGAGAGCGACCCTGCGGGCGTCAACCGCCTGATGAACGTGTTCAGCCGCGCCCTGTCCGAGGTCGGCCCGGAGGCGACGGTGCGCTTCCTGCAGGACCGCTACACATTCGGCGACTATATCCGCGTAATGCTCACCACCTCCCGCCACTACCCGCAGGTTTTCGCCCTGACGGCTCGCGTGCTCGGGCTGCGCGGCCTCGCGGCATGGGCGGGCGACATCGCCTCATTCGCCCTGGACGACGCCCTCCGCTCCCTCTACGCGCGGTCGAGCAAACGCCGCTGGCGGATTGCCGAGCGGTGGGTGGCCCGGCGGTGGCCCGGTCTCGGCCTGCGGCTGATGGCGGCGCGCAGCACATGGCAGGCCATCCGGGGATAGACAGGACAAGCGCGAACCATAAGCAGTTGCGCCTCAGCGGCGCTTGCCCTTTTAGACGGGCAAGCGCCTTCATTTTGCCGGAATCCGGCCCAGGGGTATTGACAACCGGCGAAAAACGTGCTATTAAAGATATATAACGATATATCGTTATATATCTCAAACAGGAGAATACAAATGAGACATCACCATCATCACGGACGCGGACACGGCGAAATGCCCTGGGGCCACCACCGGCACGGCCACATGTGGGGAGGCAGGCCCGGAGGCCCGTTCGGCCGGGGCCGATCGCATGGAGGGCGGCGCGGACAGGGCTGGAACTGGGGCGAATTCTTCAACGAGGGCAGGGGCGGCGGCTGGGGAGGGCCGTGGGGCCGCGAGCGTATGGAGCGCGGCATGCTCCGCCACGTCATCCTGAGCGTGCTCAAGGACGGCCCGAGGCACGGCTACGAGATCATCAAGCATGTCGAGGAAAGGACGCACGGCCTCCACTCCCCCAGCCCGGGCGCGCTCTACCCCACCCTACAGTATCTTGAGGACCTGGGCCTCGTGCGCTCGGAGCAGCAGGGCGACAAGCGCGTGTACCACCTCACCGAGAGCGGCCGCGCCGAGCTGGACAAGCAGCACAGCACGGTGGAAGGCTTCTGGTCGCGCTTCCAGTACGATATGCCCTCAGACGTGAGCATGCACGAGCTAAAGTTTGCCCGCGACGCGCTGATCGACCTCCTCAGGACGCTCGGCGATGGCCTCAAGACCGGGGCACTCGCCAGGGATACCGACACAGTCCGCCGCATACGTGAGTCTCTGGAGCGCTGCCAGAACGAGGTGCGCGAGATCATAAGCGAAAGCTCGGCCGCAAAGTCCGGCGAAAGCGCCAGGGTCCGAACGTCCGGCGAAGAGCCGGCCCGTCCGACGGGCCACAGCGAGGACCTCGTGTAGGTGTCCGCGGCCGCCGGTGGAGGTAGCGCTGCGCCGTTTCTGCTATAATGGGCCAATAGCTCTGACACGCAGGAGTGAACAGGCTCATGACATCACGACTAATCTTCGGCGTTCTGCTGGCCCTGATCGGCATCCTTTACCTGTGGCTCGCATGGATGAGCGTCGCTCCACTGCTGCAAAGCGGTGACATCGCAAGCTACCTGATGACCCTGCTCTTCCTCGCGGCAGGCGTCGTAGCCGCGCTGGCGGGCGTCAACCTCGTGAGGCCAAAGCGGCGGTAGCACGCCCACATACAACAGCACACGCAAGAGACCTCGGCCACTTACCGGCCGAGGTCTCTTTATTGTCGCAGGATAAGGGTCAGCCTTTGACCGACCCTGCCAGCAGGCCCCGGATGAAGTACCGCCCGAGGAAGATGTACACCACCAGCGTGGGCAGCGCCGTGAGGATGGCGCCCGCCATCTGCAGGCCGTAGTCGATGCCCGCCTGGCTCGCTCCCAGCCCCGCGAGGGCAACCGTTACGGGCTGCGATACGGGGTTACTGTTCAGCGTGACCGCGAAGAGGAACTCGTTCCAGATGGCCGTGAACTGCCAAATCAGCACGACAACGAACCCCGGCATGCTGATGGGAAAGACGATGCTCCGGTAGATGCCGAAGAACCCGGCTCCGTCCATCGTGCCCGATTCGATCAGCTCCTTGGGCACCCCGGCGTAGTAGTTGCGAAAGATCAGCGTGGTGATCGGGATGCCGTACACTACGTGCACCAGTATCAGCCCCGGGATCGTGGCGTACAGGCCTATGGTCTGCAGGAACTGCACCAGCGGGATCAGGATGCTCTGATACGGGATGAACATGCCGAACAGCATCACCGTGAACAGCAGGTCCGACCCCCGGAACTTCCACTTGGAGAGCACGTAGCCGTTCATGCTGCCCAGCAGAGCCGAGATGATCACGCCGGGGACGGTCAGCATGACGCTGTTGGTGAAGCCGCGCGCCAGCACGTCGAAGGCGTTGCCGAAGTTATTGAACGTGGGGTTGAGGGGCAGGTCCCAGATGCCGCCCGTGGCGACCTCTTGCGTGCCCTTGAGCGATGTGACCACCGCCACGTACACGGGCACCAGGAACGCCACGGCGAACACCGCAAGCACCACGTAGAGGACGATGCGGCCCCCGCGCCCCTTCTCCTCGGCGACAGGGCGCTCGGCAGTCGCGGGGATGGCGCTCATAGCTCCACCTCCTTGCCCTGGCGGTAATTGCTCCACAGGTAGGGCACGATAACCACGGCCACGAGCAGGAGCATCATCGTCGCGATGGACGCGGCGCGAGCGAACAGGTCGTCCTTGAAGGCAAGCTGGAACATGTAGATCGAGGGCATGTCGGTGGCGTAGCCCAGGGTCGGGCTGCCGCCGGTCATCACGTACACCAGGTCGAATATCTTGAGGGATATGTGGCCCAGGATGATTAGCGCCGACAGCATCACCGGGTTAATCAGGGGCAGCACGACGTGGCGGTATACGCCCAGCTCGGTAGCCCCGTCCACCCGGGCCGCCTCGCGTAAGTCCTCGGGAACCCCCCTGAGCGCGGCGAGGAACATCGCCATGGTGAACCCGCTCATCTGCCAGATAGCGGCGATGATCACGGCGGGCAGCGCCAGCGACCTGTCGGTGATCCAGCCGGTGTCGAGGAAGAGCCAGCGCCAGATCGTACCGGTCACCACGAACGACAGCGCCATGGGGAAGAGATAGACGTTGCGGAAGAAGGTCTCGCCCGCGATGTGCTGGTCGAGCAGAATGGCGAGCAGCAGACCCAGCACCAGGCACCCCAGCAGGAAGCCGACGGTAAAGATGCCGTTGTTCGTCAGATCGGTGACGAAGCGCCGGTCGCCGAACATACGAGCGTAGTTGTCCAGCCCCACGAAGTCGCCCCCGGGCATCCTGATGGGGCCGAGTTGGGGCATCTGGCCGAGGCCGCGCCAGCTTGTGAGCGAGGCCCACCCGTTCCAGGTGATGAAGCCGTACACGAAAAGCAGCACGGCCACCACCGACGGCAGCAGCATCAGCACGGCAGTGAGCCTGTCGCCTCTAAGGGGGCGGCGCATTTGCCGCTGGGCCACGACCACGGGGGCCGGTTCCTCGCGGGCGGATGGCCTTGCCGGGGCCTGGGGCGTAACCACGTTTGTCATAAGCGGCTCCGAGGAGGGGCGAGGGGTGAGGGGTGAGGGGTGAGGGGTGAGGGGTAAGGGGTGAACACACCCGTACCGGGTAGTGCGAAGTAAGCCGTAGTGCTCGGGAGAGTGCGCCACTTGTCCCTCACCCCTCACCCCTCGCCCCTCGTCACTCTACTTGAGCAGGTCTGCCGCCTGCGCCTGGATATCCGCCGCCGCTGCCGCCGCGTCCGCGGGGCTTGCGGCAAACGTGTTGATCGCCGTGTTCAACTGGCTGGCGAACGCCTCCACCGTGCCGGAGCCGTGAGGAGCGCTGCCCACCAGGGCCTCGGCCGCGCCGAAGTCGCGTGCCGCGTCCTTCATGTACACGTCGAACGCGCTGGTGTCAACGTCTGTGCGGGCCGGGATGGAGCCCTTGCGCAGGTTGAACGTGACCTGGCCGGTCTTGGAGCCGAGCACGCGCAGGAAGTTCTTGGTGTTGTCCGGGTTCTTGGCGCCCTTGGGCAGGCCGAACGCGTCGGTGATCACCTTGAAGATGCCCGTCGTGCCGGGGCTGGGCGCCCAGCCGAAGTTGTCGGCCCAGTCAGGGTCGTTCGCCTGGAAGTAGCCCTTGGCCCAGTCGCCCATGATGGTCATGGCCGCGCGGCCGTTCAGCACTTCGCCCGACGCCGCGTCCCAGGTCAGGCCCGAGAAGTTGTCGCCGAAGTAGCCCTTGGTGACCATTTCGCCCAGCATAGTGAGCGACTCAACCACCGCCGGGTCGGTCCACTCGGTGTCGCCGGCCATCAGGCTGTTGAACGTGTCGGCGCCGCCGTTAGCCAGCAGCAGGTCCTCGAAGAGCATCGTGACGGCCCAGGTGTCCTTGCCGCCCACTCCGAGGGGTGTAATGCCCTTGCCCTTGAGAGTGTCGGCCGCGGTCATGAACTCGTCCCAGGTGGTGGGGGCGCTCAGGCCGTTATCGGTGAACACCTTCTTGTTGTAGAAGAGGACGTTGCCGCGGTGTACGTTAGCCGGGACCGCGTAGGGCGTGCCGTCCTTGCTGACCATGTCCTGAAGCTGCTTGGGGAGGGCGTCGCCCAGCTTAAGCTCGTCCCACACGTCCTGGATGGTGTCCATGCGGTCGGCGTCAACAAAGCCGACGAGAAGCTCGGGGCCGCCGTGAACCTGGAAGGTATCGGGCGGGTCGTTGCCCTGCATGCGAGTCTTGAGCACGGCCTTGGCCTGGTCGCCGCCGCCGCCCGCTACCGCCGCGTCAACTATCTCGACGCCAGGGTAGAGCTGCTTGAACAGGTTGAGGATGTCGTTCTTGCCTTCGGCCTCGCCGCCTGCCGTCCACCAGGAGAAGAACTCGAGCTTGCCCGAGGCGTTGGGATCGCCCGTTATCCCCTCTGCCTGGAGCGCCGCGACGCCTTCAGACGCTGCTCCGCCGGTGCCGCCGGCGGGTGCGGTTGTGTTGGTTGCCTGAGGTGCGGGCGTGGGCGTTGCCTGGGTGCCGCACGCCGAAAGTACAGGAATGACCGCCAGGCTGACTGCCGCCAGCAAGGCGAATCGTTTCTTGAGAGTAGCCAACTTTAACCTCCTTTGATGAGCCGTCCGCGCGTGCAAGGGGCAGCGCGGAAACCGTCACTGCCGGTGCCGACCGGCCCGTAGGTCCAGGGGTTCGCTCGATCGACCACCCCCTTCAACCGGAGGATTAGGTGGATGGGAGTGTGTTGGCTGCTGTTCGGCCGGGCTAAGACGCGGGACAAAGAAGACCTTGAAGTGCTCGCTCCACCTTTGTCATTATACGCCCCCTGATAGTCGCAAGCAATCATTATCGGGCACAAGGGCCATATGTTTGCTCAATGCGATTGACAAAGCCGACTAAGGCTGCTACGCTACCTGCACCACGACCAGTAACAGGACGGGGCCATGCGCTACCGCGAAGCATTCGACTACCTCAACAGCTTCACCAACTACGAGAAGACTCCCGGCATTGACCGCGACC
>DASTEB010000219.1:0-27897 GCA_035710025.1 Chloroflexia bacterium | reverse complement strand
TCTCCTCGACCGTGTTGTAGAAGTAGGGCGAGATGCGCACCGCGCCGGGGCGGTAGTCCACGATTATGCCTTGCTCGGCCAGCGCGCCCACGATGGGCTTCGGGTTGTCGAAGTTGAGCAGCACGATAGCTGTGCGCTCCTCCGGGTTGGGCACCACGCGGGCGGAGAACCCCGCCTGGCGCGCCCGGTCGAGCAGGTCCTCGGTGAGGAAGCTGTCCCGCTCGCGGATGGTGTGCACGCCGATCTCCTCGATGTAGGAGATGCCGCCGAGCGCGGCGTATACCGAGGCCATGCCGGGGGTGCCCATCTCGAAGCGGCGGGCGTCGTCGCGCCACTGCAGCGAGGTGACGTCGAAGTCGAACATGTTGCCCATGCCGAACCAGCCCGCAAGCGCAGGCTCCATGTCCTTATTGCGCTCGGCCACGTAAAGGAACGTGATGCCCGAGCCGCCCAGGAGCCACTTGAGCGAGCCCGACGTGTAGAAGTCCACGTCGGCGGCGACGACGTCGGTCGGCACGTGCCCGGTACCGTGGTAGGCGTCCACCAGGAAGACCGCGCCCTTCGCCTGTGCCATCTTCGCTATGGCGGCGATGTCCTGTATCGCCCCGCTGGTGAAGTACACATGCGATGTACAAACGAGCGCGGTGTCCTCGTCTATCGCCTGCTCGAACAACTCGAGCGGCACGGTAATACGGTCGGGGCTGCGGATGAACTCGACCTGCATGCCGTCGCGCTGCTTCGCGAGGAACGAGTGGCCTACGGTGGGGAAGTCGAGGTCGGTCGTGACGATCTTACGGCGCTTCGAGAAGTCGATCGCGCTGGTCACACTCGCGACGGTGGCAGAAATCGAGGGGCCGAGGGCAATGCGCTCGGCGGGCGCGCCAACGACGCGGCCGTACGCGGCGCGCAACTCGTCCATTTTGCCCATCCACGTGCGGTACCAGGCCGACGCTCCGTACTCGGCCCACACGTTCATGTACTCCTCGAGGTTAGCAATCGAGCGCGTGGAGAGCGCGCCCAGCGAGCACGTATTGAGGAAGGTCTTGTTGCGCACGATGGGGAAGTCTGAGCGGTAGCGCAGCAGGTCTGCATGTGGCTCGGCCTGCCCCGTCGAAGGCTGGGCTGTTTGCATGGTGGGCTCCTTTTCGCGTCGGGCCGCGAGGCGTTGTGCGTGCCTACTATAACACTGCCGCATGGGGCAGGCAACCACCTGTCCGGGCGGCGCGGGGTCGTGTTATAATGGCCTGCACCGTGCCTTCCGCGCACGGCGCAATTGCACAAAGGAGTGACACCTTGCCGGACGGCACCCGCGCCCACGACTATTCTGACGAGGACTATGTGACGTACGTCGTGCTCGACGTGCTCAACTTCGGCGGCTTCTTCGGCGGCGAAACCGTCACGCTCGACGCGAGCCCCATGGCCGAGCGCGACAAGGTGCAGGGTTTCATCATCCCCGAGCACCTGTTCGACAACCTTACACAGCGCCACCTGATCGCCGCGGGCATGGCCCTGGGGCTGGTGGTGGACGGCGGCGAGGTGCGGGCAGCCCGTGTGCTCGGCGCGCCGGAACGCGAGCAATTGAAGCAGATCGTCAAGCAGCCCGCACCCGGCGAAAGCGGTCCCGGCCCCCGAGCCCTGATGTACCGCTGCGCCAACTGCGACCTGTGGATCACCGGCATGCCCACCCAGAAGGGAGACGGCGGCTACTACTGCCGCCTGTGCGATACCAAACTAGGCTAGCAGTGCGAGCCACGGCCTGCCTGGGCGTGGAACGGAGCAAACCCGGGAGAGCCCGGGCTCGCGCATATAGACACAGGCACCAAATAGGAGTACGTGATGGACGAGACCCTGCAGATGCTCAAGGACCTGACCGAGGCGCCCGGCGTACCGGGACAGGAACAGCCCGTGCGCGATGTCATGGCGCGCTACCTCTCGCCGCTCGGGGAAGTGATAACCGACAACCTCGGCTCGGTCGTGGCTTATCGGACGGGCAACGGCGTCGACCGCGACCGCGCCCCGAAGGTGCTCATGGCCGGGCACCTTGACGAAGTGGGCTTCCTGGTCACGCTGATCGACGACGACGGTTTCCTCAAGTTCCAGTCGCTCGGCGGCTGGTGGGAGCAGGTGATGCTGGCCCAGCGCGTGATCGTGCGCACCCGCAAGGGCGACCTGACGGGCGTGTTCGGCTCGAAGCCCCCGCACATCCTCTCGGCCGAGGACAAGAAGAAGATGGTCGAGAAGAGCGACATGTTCATCGACATCGGCGTGCTCAGCCGCGACGAAGCAGTCGAGGCGGGCGTGCGGCCCGGCGACCCGGTCATCCCGGTGTGCCCCTTCACTCCGCTCGCCAACCCGAAGATGCTGCTCGCCAAGGCGTGGGACAACCGCTTCGGCTGCGCGCTGGCCGTGCAGGCCCTGAAAGACCTGGGCGGCGACCACCCCAACACCGTTTACGCTGGCGCGACTGTGCAGGAAGAGGTCGGGCTGCGCGGGGCCGCGACGCTGGCGAACCTGGTCAAGCCCGACGTGGCGCTCTCGCTCGATGTGGGCATCGCGGGCGACACCCCCGGCATCAAGAAGCATGAGGCGCAGGGCAAGCTTGGCAAAGGCCCGGCCATCCTGATCTTCGACGGCTCGCTAATCCCAAACCTGAAGCTGCGCAACCTGTTCGTTGACGTGGCCGAGGAGGAGGGCATCCCGTACCAGTTCGACACCGTGGCCATGGGCGGCACCGACGGCGGGCGCTTCCAGCTTGCCTACGAGGGCGTGCCGAGTATCAACATCGGCATCCCGGCGAGGTACATACACTCGGCCACTTCTATCGTGAACCTGGACGATTTCCTCAATGCCGCGAAGCTGGTGGCCGGGGTGATCAGGCGGCTCGACGCCGACACCGTGGCCGACCTCAAGCGCTAGAGGCGCAATCGGCTCGCGCCCGGAGCGCGGGCTATTCTCGAAACAAGTAATACGCAGCGGAGGTCAACAATGAGGTTGAGACTGGCCGAGAGGATGTACCGGCTCGGCACCGAAACGGCGTTCGAGGTAGCCGCGAGGGCGCGCGCTCTGGAGGCCGAGGGCAAGCCGATCATTCACCTTGAGATCGGGGAGCCTGACTTCGACACGCCTGCGCATATACGGCAGGCAGCCGCCGACGCGCTCGATCAGGGGTGGACGCACTACACAGGCTCGACCGGCATACCCGACCTGCGCAAGGCCGTGGCCGAGTACGCGGGCAACCTGCGCGGGCTGCACTTCGAGCCGGACAACGTGGTCATCACGCCGGGCGCCAAGCCGATCATGTTCTACGCCGTCATGGCGCTCATCGAGGCGGGCGAAGAGGTAATCTACCCTAACCCCGGCTTCCCGATCTACGAGTCGATGATCAACTTCATCGGCGGCATCGCGGTGCCCCTGCAGTTGAGCGAGCGGCGCGACTTCCGGGTCAGCATCGAGGAGCTTGAGCGCAAGGTGTCGCCCAAGACCCGCATGATCATCCTCAATTCACCGCACAATCCCACGGGGGGCGTGCTCACGCGGGACGACCTCGCGGCCATCGCGCGTATCGCCGTGAAGAATGACCTGTGGGTGCTGGCCGACGAGATTTACTCGGAGATCGTGTACGAGGGCGAGCACGTGAGCATACTCACGTTCCCGCACATGATGGAGCGCACCATTCTGCTCGACGGCTTCTCAAAGACCTTCGCCATGACGGGGTGGCGGCTCGGCTACGGCATCTTCCCGGGCGAGCTTGTGCCTCACATCAGCAGACTGATCATCAACAGCGTGTCGTGTACGTCGGCTTTCAGCCAGAAAGGCGCGGTCGAAGCACTCACCGGCCCGCGCGACGAGATCGACAAGATGAACCAGGCGTTCGCCCGGCGGCGCAAGTTGGTGTACGAGGGCATTAACTCGGTGCCCGGGCTGCGCTGCAACCTGCCCGCGGGTGCTTTCTACGCCTTCCCCAACATCGTGGACACGGGGCTCGACTCGCGGGCCTACGCCGACTACCTACTTCGGGAAGCCGATGTGGCGGTGCTGCCGGGCACGTCATTCGGCGAGTGGGGCGAAGGCTACATCCGCATCTCGTTCGCCAACTCCGAAGAGAACCTGACCGAGGCGATCCGCCGCATCAAAGCCGCGACCGAGCGCCTGCCCGCCGTTGCCGCAGAGATCGAGGCGGCACCTTAGGTACCTCTCGGAGTTTCCAGGCTGTACTTATCACGCTGCCCGTTCCTCGCGCAAGCGGGGGCGGGCAGTTGCGTTGCGCCAAAGTGAGCGGCAGTAATCACGTCAGGCTATTGTTTGTGCCGCAGCGCTCTGCTAGAATGATACTATGACGGCTCCTGTCGACGTGTATGAGTCCGAGTATACACGTGTGCGGCCCGGTCGTGCCTCGTACTGGTCGCTGGCTCTGCTGGCGATCGGGTGCGCTATGGCGCTCGGGGCCGCGTCGCTGCGCCACACCGGCTCGGCGGCCTTCCCCATTGACGACGCCTACATCTACAGCAACTACGTGCTCAACGCGTCGGAAGGCGACTTCTTCCGGTACAACCTGGGCGAGACCAGCGGCGGCATGACCAGCCTCGGTTGGTACATCATCTGCACTCTCTCCTACTGGATCCTGCTCCCCCTGCACAACTTCTTCACCTGGCTCGCGCCGCCCGAAGTGCAGGCCGACGTAGTCCTCGCCCGGCAGGTCGGGCACCTTTACGCGGCGGCTTACCTGCCGGGGCTGGTGTTCCACGCTCTGACCGCGATCGGCGTGTTTCGCCTCGCGCAGCTGACGCTGGCGACCACCGAGAAGGCGCCCGTCACTCGCAACATCATGGCGTGGGCGGTGGGCGCGGTGGCTGCGGCGAGCCTGGGCCTGACGTGGGGCAGCATGTCGGGCCTCGAAATTCCGCTGTCGGCCGCGCTGGTCGTATGGTCGCTCGCACTCCTCATAACCGACGCTCGTACCGGCGAGATGCGTGGGTCGCTGCTGCTGGCAGCGGCCTTACCGTTTGGACGGCCGGAGCTGCTGATCGTGGGCCTCGCGGGGGTGGTCTGGCTGGTGTTCCGTGCCATCTTCGGGCCTCACCCTACAGGCGGACCCGGCGCGGCACGCGGCCGCGTTGGGTTGTATTTCGTGGCGCTGCTTATCGGTAGCGGGCTGGCCGCGGGTGCATACTACCTGGGCTGGGGCAACCCGCTGCCCGGCTCGTTCTACGCCAAGATCGGGGGCTTGCGCATCGACGAAGGGTTCTTCTCGGCTGCGGAAGAACTGTGGCTCGCGGGCCGCATGGCCCCGTTCATCGGCACAGGCCTCGCGCTGCTTGGCGGCCTCGTGGACTGGATCTTCCCGTCGCGCACTCAGCCCAACCGCTACGTTCGGGGCGAGACCTCGTCCTCTGCCCTCCTGCTGCTGATTGTGCTGGTCGGCTACGTAGTAGGGCTGATGCTGACCACGCCGTGGTTCGGGCAGGAGGACCGCTATCTGCTGCCGGTGCAGGCGGTCGGGCTTGTGCTTGTCGGGATGCTAGTGTGGCGCGTCTTCGTCCTGCTCCCCGCCGAGCAGCTTGCCGTGGCGCGCGGGATCGCAGTGTCGGCGGGGGTCGCGCTGGTCATCCTCGGCATCGGGTTCAACTACGTTTGGGCCACGCGCAACTACGCCGTACAGGTGCGCAACATCCGCGATGCGCATATCCTCCCCGCGCTGTGGCTGGCGCAGAACACCCCGCAAAGCGTAATCGTCGCGGCCGAACCGATCGGCGCGGTGCGCACCTTCTCAGGCAGGCGCACCATTGACCTGGTCGGGCTGACCTCGCCTCTCACACTCGGCACATACGGCGACTGGCCCGCTGCGTGGGAGGCGCTCAATCAGGCAAACGCGGGGTTCCTCCTCTTCTACCCCGACTGGTTCGACGAGGGCGAAGCGCCCCCCTGGGCGGTGGAGGTCCAGCGGTTCGAGATACCCGACAACCGCATCGCGGGTGACGACGTCATCTCGATCTATGAGCTTGCCTGGGACCGCTACTAGACCGGCCCGGCGGGCGCGCATGACTTTTCGGCCCCACCGTGCGAACCAACTTCCCATTGCGCTGCCCGTGTGATTCCCTTATAGTCTGATATGGGGCAGCCGCCTGAGGCGCTCCGAGCAATGCAGTGTGGAGCCTTTCTTGACGCTTCTTTTCGCAATCCCCGTATTCCTTGCAGGCGTGCTGGCGGGCTTCGTGATCAACGTAATAGCCACCCGGCTGGCCGCCAACCGTCCGCTCCTCGGCCCGCTCCACTGCACCCGTTCGCCCCACCCCCTCGACGGTAGGCAGGTAGCCCCAGTGATAGGGTACGCGCTTCAGCGCGGGCGCTGCTCCACCTGCGGAAAGAATATCAGCGTGTCGTACCCGCTGGTCGAGCTTGCGATGGGCGCGATATGGGCGGCGCTGTTCGCGGTCGAGGGGTTCGGGATCGCCTTCGTGTTTCACGCGCTGTACGCCGCGATCCTGATGCTGGTCCTTGTGAACGACTGGAAGCACCGCGACATCTACGTGACCGTGATCGCGCTGGGGTCAGTTGTGGCCATCGCGGGCAGCCTGCTCGTGCCGGGCGCCTCGCTGGCGAGCGCGCTGATCGGCGCTGCCGTGGCCGGGGCGTTCTTCGCGCTGGCGTACTTACTGGCCAAACTGATTTTCCCGCGTATCGAGGAGCCGCTGGGCTTCGGCGATATCTTGCTCGCGCTCCTGATGGGCCTGATGCTCGGCTGGCCGAACGTGGTCGGCGCGCTGCTGATCGGGCCGCTGCTGGCGGGCGCGGCCACGGTCGTGCTGCTGGTGTCGCGCAGGCGCAAGCTGGGCGACTTCATCCCCTACGGGGTCGCGCTGTGCGCCGCGGCGATCCTGTTCCTCATCTATCCCGGCCCGCTGGCCGAGGCGCTCAACCTCACCGCGCTGCCGGTGGTCTTCTCGGGCTTCTTCGGGCAGTAAGTCGCTCGGCGCACCTCGCCGACGCGACGGGTTTGCGCCAACAAAGGGAACCTCGCATGGACGACCGTCTCCGCACACCCGAACCCGTGCTCGTGCTCGACCTGTTCGACGACGAGCGCGCCGTCCTGATCTCGCTGCTCTCCGGGCTGTCCGCCGAGGAATGGGAGCGGCCCACTGCGTGCGCGGGCTGGTCGGTGAAGGACGTGGCACTACACATACTGGGCGGCGATCTGGGCAACATCTCGCGGAGGCGCGACGGCTTCGCCGGCACGAGCCCCGCACCCGGCGAGGACCTCGTCACCTTCCTCAACCGTTTCAACGAGGACTGGGTAGCCGTGACGCGGCGGCTGAGCACTCGCCTCGTGGTAGATCTGCTCAAGTTCTCCGGTCCTCCGCTGTTCGACTACTTACGCTCGCTCGACCAGATAGCGGTGGGCGGCGGGGTAGGCTGGGCGGGGCTGGACCGGGCGCCGGTATGGCTGGACGTGGCGCGGGAGTACACCGAGCGGTGGCTTCACCAGCAGCATATCCGCGACGCCGTGGGCAAGCCCGGCCTGACCGAGCGCCGCTTCATGGGCCCGGTGCTGGCCGCTTTCGCGTTCGCGCTCCCTGTGGCGTTTCTCCCTGCCGTGCAACCGCCCGGAACCACCGTCCACATGCGCATCACTGGCGAGGCCGGAGGCGATTGGTCGCTTGTGCGCAACAGGGAGTCGTGGGTGCTGTATGAGGGCGCGGCCGCCCATGCCCGGGCGCGTGTCGAGATGGACCAATCGCTCGCGTGGCGGCTGCTGACGAAGGGAATCAGCGAAGAGGACGCCGCGCCCATCATCCGCTTCGAGGGCGACCGCGAGCTTGGCGGCCACGTGCTGCGCGCTGTTGCCATCATCGCCTGACCGCACCCGCGAGTCCGACTCTTGACTGCCAGGCGTGGCTGGCGTATACTCGCGTCGAATGCCCTCTTTACAGGCAGGTTCCTCGTCGCCTCGACAACACCTCGGAGGCAGTAATAATTCATGTCACAGCAGTGTCCCACTTGCGGTTTTGAGAACCGCCTGACCAACCGTTTCTGCTCCAACTGCGGAACAGCGCTGGCGACTGCCTCGGCAGCCGCGCCGGGTGCCACGACTCCACAGCACCCCGCCGGGCAGCCTTCCCCCGGTTTCATGCCGCCTCCGGGGGAGCAGGCTGCCGAGAACGTCGCGTACCGCGTGCAGCGCTGGGAGGGCGCCGAACAGCCCGTCGTGCCGCCCCCGCCGCCGGAGGGTCCCTCGTTCCTCCCGCCTCCGTACAACCCGCCGGCAGAGTCTCGGGCGGCCGTGCCCCCTCCACCACCCTATGCGGGAGCGCGCCCGGAAACCGGACGTACCGCCGAACGCGCGTCCGGCCCGCCTTCGGAGATGCGCGGCGAGGGCGGCACCTACCTTCCGTATGCCGCCGAGGTCGTGCGCACGCTCGAGGAGAAGAGGCCGGAGCGCTCGTGGCTGGTGCCCGCGGTCGTGGGCCTTGCGGTCGTGCTGGTTGTGCTTGTGGCGGTTGCCGGCTACCTGTGGCTGAGCGGGAACGGGGGCGACAATACCACCGCCGGCATCACAACCCCCGGCACCGGCCAGCAGACCACCACGAGCGGCTCGGAAGTGGAGATCATCAAAGAGGTGATCCGCAAGAGCAACGACGAGCAGATCCAGGCGTGGCGCGAGCTAAACACCGAGGTGCTGACCGGCACGCGAACCGGTCAGGTTCTGCAGGAGAATATCGATGCGGTCGAGCAATTGCGGGCGCGCAACATGTACGCAGTACCGGTCAACCACCGAATCGAGTTCGGCAAGATCACCATCAACGGGGACGAAGCGACCGCCGAGACGCTGGAGGAGTGGACGGTAACCTTCTACCGCCAGTCGGACGACAAGGTGCTCGAGAAGGACGGCCCGCGCCTGCTGAGCGAGGTCTATTTCCTGGTCAAGGTAGACGGGAAGTGGCTCATCTCCGAGCTTGTAATCACGGATGCCCCCGAACCGACCCCCGCGCCGGGCGAAGTTAGCGCCCTGCCCTGACCCTACCCTGCCGATTCGCCAACAAAAAGGAGCCGCTCGACTGAGCGGCTCTCGCGTTTCGCTCTTCCAGGCGCGCCGAAGCTATTCGGCGTCGTCTTCGCGGCGCACTCTGACGGGCGCGGGGCGCGACACGCGGCGCAGGCTCCACCCGCCGAGCACCATCACCGCCGACAGCATGCCGAGCCAAAGCGGCACCATGCTGCCCCCTCCGCCCGTGTTCGGGTTGTAGGTCTGAGGCATCTGTGATGCGCTCTCACCCGCGGACGGCTCGACAGCGCCGCCCGACGGCTCAGGCGTAGTCGCGCCGGGGGCCACGTTGATCACCGGGCCTTCACCGGACGCCTCGTCGGGCGTCGGCGGCACGGGAACGGGCGTGGGAGCCGGCGTCGGCACCTCGACGGTCGGCTCGGCGGCAGGCGCGGACGTAGCGGTCGGCTCGGCCACTTCCTCAACAGTGGGCGAGGGCGACGGTGTGACACGGACCTGCGAGGTCGGTTGACGGCTGGCGACGGGCGGCGGCACCTGCGACCCGGGCGGCGTGCCGACGACCGTCTGCACAGGGGGCGGAATTGTTGCCCCGGGCTGCGTGCTGACGGGCTGCGGCATCGGCGCACCGGCCGCGGCCGACGTGCTTACGGGCGCGGGCGCGCTCTGGCTCGTGCCGGGCGTCTCGGTGGCGTCGCTTGGAGGCGGGAGCGGCGCTTCGGGTGCGCCCTCTTGCTCCTGGTCCTCCGCCTGGCCCGCGACTACTTTCGGGTCGGGCGCGACTGCCGGGACAGCGGGAGCGCTGCCGGGAGCCTGCCGGGCCGTGCTCTGCTCCTCGGGCTGCGCCGGGGCAGTGGCAGTGGAAGTCGGCTCGGGCGACTGCGTTTCGGTCGGCTCGGGCGTGGCTGTGGCTGTGGCTGTGGCCGTTGGCGGCTCGGGCGATGGGCTCTCCGTCGGCGGCGCCGGAGTGGAGGTAGATTTCTGCGATCCGGCCGTCGCTGTCGGCTCGATAACGGGCGTCGCGGTGGCATAATCGCCCTTGACCGGCGGGTCCGAAGCGAACGGAGGCTCAGGGGTAGGGGTGGCGCTCGGCAGTACCTCGGCGGTGGCGGTCGGCTCTACGGGCTGCACGGTCGGCGAGGACTGTGCCCCGGGCAGAGCGGGCGCGGCCCACGCTATCACGCTGCCGTTGGGACCCGAGAACACGGTGCCGTAGGGCAAGTAGAGAAGCGCGTCGGCGAACCCCATGTTGGTCACGGTGAGCGTGCCGTTACCAACCGACGCCGACTCGAGCAGCGGCGTAAGAGTAAGCTCGGACAGGGCAACCTGGCCTCCCGCTGCGGCTTGCAGCACGCTGCTGCCGTCGGGCAGCCAGCTTGGCGTGCCCTGGGCGGTAAGTGCGGCGGCTGAGATGCGCTCCGCGACGGTATGGTCCTCGGACCGCCAGACGCCATCCTGCACGTGCCAGAGCGCGAGCGCGACCTGGGCGGGCGCGGTGTCGGCGTAGCCCCAGTCGATGCCGTAGTACACGGCAGTGCGCAGGCGGGCGGGCGCCGGCGGCTCCTGAGCGAGCGCAAGCGGCCCTGCAGGGAGCGCCGCGCCGGGCGTCAGGGCGACCGCGCGCACCGAGATGGTTGCGGACCCTCCGGCGGGTACCATGACCGACAGGCTCGGTACCGCGTGGAGCGGAGCCGCGGCGGCGGGTCTGCCCCCCGTAGTGAGGGCGCTCAGGCCGGTCACGAGGGACAGGACGACGATGAAGGCGGTGATGCGAAACCGGGTGGAAAGATGCCGTGACCTGGACAAAGTCGACTCCTGAAAGCAGTGTCTACGCCCGCGCTGCAGACGCGCAAATGGGCCGGCCGCGCCTGTAGAGTATACACGCGGCTGTCGGGATTGTGCAAGAATTACAACGACCGAGCTAAGCCTTGTATTACCCGGGCTGACCTTCTCGGGTGAATTCAGACAACTCAGTTTGCGCGTGCGCGGCCGTTGTGATATAGTATAAGGTCCGATATTGTTCGGACGTAGAACCGTGTTTTAGATAACCTGGGGGTGTCCGATTGTTCGACGTAAGTATGCCAGAAATCACGCGTGACGCGGGCGGTACGAACTACAGCCGCTACCGCATCGAGCCGCTTCAGCCCGGCTGGGGCACGACCCTCGGCGCGAGCCTGCGCAGGATCCTTATAAGCTCGCTCAGCGGGGCCGCGGTAACGGGCATTCGCCTGGCCGAGATCCCCGACGACCCCAACGAGATCAAGGGCATCGACGAGAGCCTGATTGACCTGGTGCTCAACGTGAAGCAGCTTCGCTTCCGCCCCACAAGCGAGGATACTGAGCCGCACGGGCAATTCCGCGTGACCCTGAAATACCCCACCAGGCAGCCCGGCGACATCACCGGCGAGAACCTTGAGCTTCCCGAAGACCTGGAGCTAACCAATCCCGAGACGGTGATTGCTACGGCCACCGGAAAGGGCGCGTTCGAGTTGGAGCTACTGGTGGAGACCGGCAGCGGTTACGAGACCGCCGAGGCGCGCGCCGACGTGCCCGACGACTTCATACCGGTCGACGCGATGTATACACCCGTGCCCCGAGTGAATTACCTCGTGGAGCACACCCGAGTGGGCCAGATGACCGACTTCGACCGGCTGCTCCTCGAGGTGTGGACCGACGGCACGATCCAGCCCGACGACGCGGTTAGCCAGGCCGCCAAGATCCTGACCCAGTACGCCACGGCTGTCGCGGGCTACGGCCGCGACGTGTCGGACCTCGGCCTGGATGAGCTTCCCGGCGCGCCCGAGGACGACACCAACCGCTCGATCGAGGACCTGAACCTGAGCATGCGCACGACCAACGCCCTCAAGCGCGCCAACATCACCACTATTGGCCAGGTGCTCAGCCTGAGCGATAACGACCTGCTGCACCTGCGCAACTTCGGCCAGAAGTCGCTCGTCGAGCTGCGCGAGGCGCTCGTGGCCAACGGCTACCAGCTTTCCAGCGACCTTGAAGGCGACGGCGAAGTGCTCGACATGGGCGAAGAGGAAGACGATACAGAGGAGTAGGCGCCACCTGCTCCACTCCGAGGGACCGGTCAGCGCCGACCGGTCCTTTCCTTTTGCTCGCCGGACCTAATACTCAACGCGGAAGATATACACGCCGCCGTCGAAGTAGACCAGCTCATAGTGCACAGGGTCGGCGCGCATCGCCTCGACGTCCAGACGCGACAGACTCTTGCCCTCCTGCGCGCCTGAGTAGACGTGCGTGATGCCCAGCTTGCGCATCAGCTCCAGCACGACTTCATCTGACATGCCCGCCGGTGTTGGGATGATGCCCAGGTCCACCAGGTACTCCTGAAAGGAAGCGTCCAGCTCTCTGAGAGGATCCCACGGCTGGGTGTATGCCGCGAGTCTGCGCGTGTCTGGGAAGAAGTCGGGGAAAGGAGAGTGCTCGACCCACGCGCTCAGCACCGGCAGGCTGGTGATCCGCCCGGCGAGAATGGGCAGCCACATCCCGCCGTCGGTGCCGGTGACGTTGCGGCCCAGGTACGAAAACTCCGACGAGATGAGAAAGCGGCTGTCGGGCGGTGTATTGGCACGCACCCACTCGAAGGCGCGGCGGTCGGACTCCTGCACGTACTGGAACTGCGCCGGGTCGGACACATGCCACGTGCCCATGAAGAGCATCGCGCCGAGGCCGAGCGCGAGCATAAGGGATGCAGGCACTCCCTCGGGCAGGCCGGTGCGCTCCTGGATCCAACCAAGTCCCTGGCCTACGCCGTAGCCGCCGAGCGCGGCAAGTGGGATGTAGATCGAGATGGCGACGGCGTAACCCCCGATGGCCCCCGGCACTACGAACAGGCTGCCCACCAGCAGCGCAGACCAGATCGCCAGCGTGATGGCCATGTCGCCCGGGCGCGGCTCGATCTCGGGCGCGGTCGTGAGCAGCACCCGGCCTCGGCCCGCGATCAAGTTGACGATGCCCAGCGCCAGCCCGACCAACGCGAGGGAAGGCAGCAGCAGGCCCGCGAATACGCGCACCGTGTCGGGGTTGTTGTACTGGGCCAGGTAATCGGGCGTGACGCTGCGCAGCCGCCCCGCGAGCACCGGGAAGTAGTTGACCGACAGGTTGATGATCCACGCCCCGGCAACGATCAGCCCGATCACCACCGCGGCCAGCCCCCGCGCCCAGCCCGCGAAGAGGTCACCCGGCGCGTATCGCCTGCTGATGAGCTGCCACGCGCCGAGCGCCAGCCCGAACAGCCCGTAGAAGATCAGCACGCGGTAGTGCACCACCACCAACCCGCCCACGCAAATGGCGACCAGCGCCAGGTCGCCGCGCTTGAAGCCTCGGCTCATGAGGTGCGCTGTGAGTCCGATGGCGATGGCAACGAGCACGTGGCCCGCAAGCTGGGTGTAGCGCCCCCAGTTCACGTAGTACGCGGGCATGATCGACACAAACCCGACGATGATGGCGGCGCCCAGGCCCGCCAGGCGCGAGGAGAAAAGCAGGCGGTTCATGAAGTAGGCGGCGGGTACGGCGGCCGTGATGAGCACCTGGCCCATAACGAGCACGGCGCCCGGCGCGTCCAGCCCGCCCGCGATACCGAGCACGGCCGCCAGCGTGTGGAAGCCGAAGTGGTAGGTGAACGTGTCGACAGGCGCGTAGGGCTGGTAGCCGGAGGGTACCTCGCCGCCCTCAAGGATCATGCGGGTTATGAGCGTGTGGTGCAGCGAGTCGCCGAACATGGGCACGCTTATGCCCTGGATGTCCCACAGGCGGAACGCAAGTGCGCCAAGTGTCACCACGGCAAGCACCAGCATGACGGCGATGGGGCGGCCCTCGGCCGCGGGCGCGGAGCTCGGCAAAAACCTACCCGCGAGCGCTATCACCACCGCCGACGCGGCCAGCACAATCCAGATGAGCCACCACGAAATGCCGCCCCCGGCAAGCGTGAGGTACAGCAGGAAGAGCGGCCACAGCGCGATGCTCAGGCCGGTGCCCGCGATCCAACCGAGGAGCGGTTCGTCGTCAGGCTCGCGTGCGAGGAAAAGGCGGGCCAGCCTGTAGACGGCGGTGCCCGGCAAGACGAGCACGGCCACCGCGATCAAGACGTGCAGCAGCGTATCCGGTGATAGGACGTTCAAATCGGAGCTGATTCCCCCTGGCGCATTCAGACTCATTCTACAACATACTGCCGCCCGGGGTCAGGTTAGCCCGGCACCACTGTGCTATAATGCGCCCGGTATGTCAGCCACTATCGAGCGGCCCGCGCAGCCGCGCCCACCGGCCCCCGAAATGAACGCGCAGCGCACCTCCACCGACCGGCGCGTTTGGCTGCTGGGCCTCTTGATGATGGGCGTGCTGGTCGTCGGCTGTTACCTTGTCAGCATCAACGCCTGGTGGGTGGGCGACGACTTCAATTACGTGCGGCCCAAGACCTGGAGCGAGGTGCTCAACTTCTTCAACCCCGTGGGCCGGGCTGTGTACCGCCCGCTCAACTGGTCTATCTGGGCGGGCAACTTCGCACTGTTCGGCGCCGAGCCGCTCGGCTGGCATATTACCCACATTGCACAGCACATCTTCAACTCGGTGGTCGCCGCGCTGCTTGCCCGCGCGCTCACCGGCAGCGTCGGCCTCGGATTGCTGGCCGGGGCGCTGTTCGCGCTCCACCCGGCGCACGGCGAGACGATCACGCAGGCGGGGCTGCAGGCCGACTCGACCTTCGCCATGTTCTTCTTTCCCGCCGTGTGGATGTTCGTGCGCTGGCGGCAGGGCGCGGGCAAGGGGCGCACATGGTGGTGGTGGGCAGGCGTGTTGGGCTTCCTCTCCATGCGGGGCAAGGAAGCCGCAATCGTGCTTCCCGCGGTTACCATCTGGACAGACCTGTTCTTCGGGCGGCGGTGGGAGCGCTGGCGGGGCGAGCGCGGCGCGGGTTGGTGGCGCGACCGGGGAGTCTGGCTTGCGCTGCTACGCGACCACTCGCTCTTCATCGGGGCGAGCGCGGCTATCGTCGCGATGCGCCTCATCCTGTTCCTGGCTGGGCAGGGGCGCCTGATGTACGGCGAGGCGCAGTTCGGCTTCCTGCAGTACCCCCTGGACATAACGGCAGGCTACATCCTGCTCGCACTCGGGTTCTGGTGGCTCCCGCCGGATGTGTACGCGTGGCCCCTGCTCTGGAAGGTAGGAGTCATCCTGGCGGCGGTCGCGGCGGTCGTGCTGCTGGCGCGGTGGCTGGGGCGTATCGTGCCGTATGCGGTGGGCTGGACGGCGATAACGCTTGCCCTGACGCTGCAGGCCGTGGCCCCGCGCTGGTTCTACGTGCCCGCGTTCGGCATGGCGCTCATCGGCGCGGCGATCTGGGGCGGGCTGCGGACGGCCTACGAGCGTCGAGAGGCCCGGGGCCGCGCAGTGCGGCTTCTCAGACTGGCGCCCGCCGTGCCGCTTGCGCTGATCGTTGCGTGGGGGTGGGGCACGGTGCTGCACAACGACCAGTGGCGCGAGTCGGGCGAGATGGCGCGCAGCATCCTCACGCAAGTCAGACAGATTTTCCCCAACCCGCCGCGCCCCGTCACGTTCTACTACGCGGGCGAACCCGAACGATACAGGAATGTCTACCTGTTCAACACCGGGTTCGACTCTGGCCTGCGGCTGATCTACCGCGACTGGGAGGGAGTGCGGGCGTACAAGTCAGTTCCACCGTCGCCCGAGGTAGTACAGGCGCTGGCCGACCCTGCCGCGCTTGGCCCCAACCCGATCTTCATACGCTACGAAGAGGGCAGGATAGTGCAGTATCCCACGCTGTCCGCGCTGGTTGAGGCCAACGGGCCTTAGCGGTATACGCCCTTGAGGCCGTTCAGGCGTATCTTGAGCAGGCCGAGCATGGCGCGGGTGGCGTCGCGCAGGATGCGCACCTTGGTGCCGCGCTCGTCGTGCCAGCGCACCGGCACTTCCTTGATGCGCTTGCCTTGCTGCTGCGCGATGAACAGCACTTCGGCGTCGAAGCTCCAGTCGTCGATGATGGAGCGGGAGAAAAGCTCCTGCGCAGCGTCGTGTGTGAACGCCTTGAAGCCGCACGTGATGTCGGAGATACCGCGCGTGGCTATGCGGTTGGTGAGCCAGGTGAACACCTTGCCAAGATTCTCTCGCCACAGCGGCTGGTGGCGCTCGATGTGCGCGCCCTTCATCTTGCGCGAGCCGATCACCACGTCGTAACCCTTATCGAACCACTCCCAGAACTTCTCGATCTCGTCGGGCGGAGTGGACAGGTCGGCGTCGGTGAACAGCACAATCTCGCCTCGCGCGGCCAGCATGCCGACCTTGACTGCGTGGCCCTTGCCGCGGTTGGGCTTCGACTCGATCACGTTCACGTTGGGGTGCCCGGCCAGGATCTCGCGGGCAAGCTCCAGCGTGTCGTCGCTCGACCCGTCGTCCACCACCACAAGCTCGACCGTGTACGGGCGGCTGCGGAAATAGCCCTCCAGCTTCGGCAGGCTGCGCCGCAGGCGGTGCGCCTCGTTGTACATCGGTATCACCACGGACAGCCGCGGCGCGTTCTCTTGCACATCTCCCTCCGTCAAGTGCCGGGTTCGCTCGCCCGGCGTCGTGGTCCCTCAGCCCCTCAGGCTGCGTTTGCCCCTCGTAACACAGCGGCTATCGCGTCGGCATCGCGGACGGCAACGGCCCGCAGGCGCTCGGCCTGCGCTTGCAGCCGCGGCCGTTCAGGGTCCCTTACGTTCCACAACAGCCGCAGCTTCTCCCCGATTTCCCCCGGCGCGGGCGTCCGCCTCTCGACCTCCAAGGTCCAGTGCTCCGAGTCCATCTCACGCATGAACCCGCGCACCTTGCGCGCATACGACAGCGCGACTGACGGCACGCCGCGCGTCATGCCGAACACCAATGCGTGCAACCGCATGCTGACCAGCGCGTCTGCCCTCGCGACATATCCCACAAGTTCGGCCGGACCGGGTTGCGGTTGCGCTCGCAAGATGCGTTCCGCGGGCACGCCCAGCCGTACGGCCTCCCTGGCAGCGAGCTCCAGCACTTCTTCATCGCGGTTGGTCCACAGCGGGAGCAGCACGACGTCAACCCCAAGCTCCTCCACAGCAACCTTGATGGCCCGTGCCGCCGCCTCGATCAGACTGTCGACGCGCCCCGGTTCCTGCTTCCATTCCAGCCCAAGGCGCAGCCGCACGCTCACCGGCAGCAGATAGACCAGGTTGAGGCCGGGCCGGATCACCGGTAGGTGGCGCAGGCACAGCATGACTACCGGACGAGCACCCCCCGGCGGCTCTCCCTGCGGCCGACGCTCGTCCAGCAGCACTGCAGGGTCGGCGGCAACGGTGATGCGGCTCGGATCGACCCCGGCACGCTCGAGGAGGCGCAGAGACACCTCGTCACGCACGCTGAAGTAGGCCGACGCACGTACGATCACGCGCACCAGCAGCCTGCCCAGGAGCGTGTGAAGCGGCTCGACGCCCACACCCCAGCCGATCACCTTCACACCGAATAGCCGCGCCGCGAGCGCATATGCGGCATACACCGGAAGGTTGTACACGCTGGTGCCGTCCTGAAGCAGCCCGCCTCCTCCCAGTATCAGCGCCGACGCACCACGTAAGGCTGCAAGAGTGGACGGGTGGAACAGCATGCGCGGGCGGCTCTCGATGCCGAGCCGGGTCGAGGTGCGCTCAGGGTTGGTCGACAGGGCGATCAGGTCGGTGAAGCCGCGGCTGCGCAGCTGGTCGGTGATCACCTGTGCCAGCGCTTCGTCTCCGGTATTGTTGCTGCCGTACCAGCCCAGCAGCACGACGCGCGCTCGCCCTTTGCCGTCGGGTGCCATGGCGGGCTACTCTCGCTCGCCCGTGGTGCTCTCGCGCACTTCGTCGCCGGACGACTGCAGTACGGCTGCGCGCCCAGGTTCGCGTGCCTGCACGACGCGCACGAACACTTGCAGGTAGCGCCGCGCCACGATGTCCCACGAATAGCGGCTGCGCACGAATTCTCGGGCTTGCTTGCCCAGCGCCTCGCGCCTGGCATCGTCCTCCAGCAGGTCGAGGATCGTCTCGGTGAATGCCTCGACATCCAGCGGGTCGAGTAGCGTGCCGTTCTGCCCCGACACTATCGCCTCGGGGATGCCGTCGAGCCGTGAGGCAACCACGTAGCGCCCGGCGGCCGCCGCCTCGAGCGCCACCAGGCCGAATCCCTCGATGTCGTTCTGCACGGGGATGTTGGGCATGACGAACAGGTCGGCCACGTGGTAGGCAGCGCGCAGCGTATCGTCGTCCACCTGCCCGAGAAGAGCGACGTGCGCGCCCAGGTGCAGCGAAGCGATGCGCGTCTCGATCAGGTCGCGCTGCGGCCCCTCGCCCACGATCAGGTAGCAGATGTCGTCGCGCCGGGCCAGCAGGCGAGGCATGATCTCGGTGAGGAAATGCACCACGCCTTTGCGCTCGATCAGCCTGCCCACGGTGAGCAGCACCTTGCGCCCGCGTATGCAGCTGCCCGCCCTGGTCTGTATGTTGCGCATCCCCTGCGAGGTGAAGTGGTCTGCGAACTCGGTCATGTTCACGCCGTTCGGGATGACTTCGCACAGCGCCGCGGGCACTCCGCGCCTTATGCACTGCATGCGCGTGTAGCTGCTGACGCAGATCACTTTGTCCATGCGCTTGAGGCAGCGCAGGATGAGCGCCTGGTACAGGCGGTTTGAGTAGGTTACGTCCAGCCCGTGCACGGTCACGATTACTGGCACGCGCAGGAGCGTGCGCAGGGCAAGGCCGAGCGGGGTGAGCAGCGCGTCGGACAGGTGGATCAGCTTGACGTGGCTGGAGCGCGGCACGGTGAGCACGGCGCGCAGGAAGGCGTACACCACGAAGAACGGCACGAACAGGGTCGAGCCGCCCCAGTAGATGGTCGAAACGGGGGTGAGCCTGCCGACCTCCTTGGTGAGGCTCTGGCTCAGCTTCTGCATCCCGCCCACCGAGGGAGGGTGTTTGCGCGTGATGAACAGGATCATGCGTTGGCAGGTGTCAGCGAGTGCTCGGTATTGCGTGATTGTGCCGCCGCCTGCTATGGGTATCCACTGCTCGGGCCCGGCTGCGGCGTCCCGTCTATTGTAACCTACGCGCGCCACTCGCGTAAGGCGCGTGGAAACTGCGCTCCGCTATAGCCGGATCGAAATCAGCCCCCACAATGCGACGCCGAGCATGGACGCGAGCCGGGCCAGCAGCGCCGCTGCCGTGGCAACCGGGGCGGGCACGCCCACGACCGCCAGGAGCGTGACGATGATGAACTCGCGCACGCCCCAGCCCTGCGGCACGACCACGGCGAGGTAGCCGCCCACCCACGCCGCGGTGAAGATGCCCGTGACCAAAGGCAAGTACTTGATCCCGAGCGACGGGTAGAGCGACATCACGATCAGTTGGAAGATCACGCCGAACACCAGCCAGCCCAGCACGAACGGCCACATCAGCTTGAGCAGGTCCACCGTTGAGAGGCGCACGTCAATAGTCCGGCGCCCGAACGCGCTCAGCACGCGGTTGGCGATGCGGAACATGAGGTCGGGCCAGAGCAGCACGACCAGCAGCACGGCCGCACCGCCCGCCACAGCCGACCACGGCGGGTCGGGCCAGGCGACCAGGCTGAGCGACCCGACCACCAGCGCGCTCAGAAGTATCAGCACCGTCTCGAGCACCACGCTCACGGCTGCAGACATGCGCGGCACGCCCTCGCGCTCGGCCAGGTACACCCGGCCCACGGCGTGCCACACAGAGCCGGGCAGGAACGCGGCCATGCCCGAGTAGTACACGATGCGGATGCTGCGCAGGAAGGGGATGTTGTGGCCCAGGTGCCGCAGGATGGCCCACCAGCCGTACGCCGGCAGCGGCCCGCGCAGCACGAGCACCACCAGCGCGCCCACCAGGTACACCGGCTCGAACTGCCAGTCGTAAGCGGTGATCTCGGGCCACAGGTCGTACAGGGCGAGCGCGAAGAACAGCACGATCAGCGCGGCCACGATAACCTGCAGCACGCGCCGCACCCTCGGCTCGCTCAACCGCCGAGCGGCCGCCTGAGCAAACGACTTCACAGGCAGACTGTACTCTGGGTGGGTGTGGATGTCAATTGGATGTGCCTGCAGCGTATCAATACCCCAGGTACTCCGAGAAGATGCCGGTAAGGTCGGCATCGGTGTGCGCCTGAAGGATTCGGACCAGGGCGAGCGGTCCTGCGCGGGACCCCGCATATTGCCTGTAATACTCGCGTATCGCGGCGTAGAAGTCGGCGTCGCCCATGGCCCTGCGTACACGGTCGAGCATGAGCGTACCGCTGTCGTATACCACGGCGGTGTACTGCGCTTCGTTGGCGTAGCCCCCGAACACGCCCGCAGATACCGGGCGGCTGCGCTGCGCCGACCCCGTCATGCTGCGCCAGGCGGTTTGGTACAGATCCGGGTGCTTGAGGCGCGTGTACTCGGCTGTGAAGTAGGTGGTCAGGGCCTCGTCGAGCCAGGGGTCGGCGATCTGGTTGTTGCCCACGGTCGAGTAGAACCACTGGTGCCCGACCTCGTGCACGGGTATGTACCAGGTCCACTCTCCCGGCACGATAGCCAACCTCAGCCACGGCGCGGGAACCAGGTAGACGCCGGGGTACTCCTGCGCGTAGTTGTCGCTGCGCAGGCTGGGCGCGCCCATCGCCGCAACCGTGAACGTGTCGAACGGGTAGGCGCCGATCGTCTCGGCGAACCAGGCGAGCGCAGGCGCCGACAGGTCGAGCTGCCTGCGGCCGGCCTCCCGCTGCTCGGGCAGGAAGTAGCCCAACAGCCGCACGTCGCCCGCCTGTCGGGTCATCGAAGCGTCCTGCAGTGGATCTACGAAGCGCGGCGAGATGATGTAGGCCACGTCCCGCGCGCCCTTCGCCTCGAAGACGTACGTGCCGTCCGGGTTGTGCGTCGCGCTGCCCGTGCCGCCCACAACGAGCCTTTCGCCCCCGGAAGAGCGCATCTCCACGCGGTAATCGGCCGCCACGCCGTTGCCGAAATCGCCAAGCTCTGAGTAGGGGTAGTAAGACCATCCGCCGTACTCCCACGGCACCACGCTCACGATGGCATCGCCCAGAGAAAGGATGTCTGCGGCGCGGTCGTAGCCGGTGCGCCCGCCGACCGGCCGGGGCTTGAGGCGGTAGTCCATCTCGATGGACGCCTGCGCGCCAACTGCGAGCGGCTGAGGCAACATTACCTCCAGATTCACGCCGTAGCGCCACGCGATTTGCGCGTTTGCACCCCCGACCTTGACCGTGCCGAGCGTGAACACGCCGTCCCAGCGGTGCCACGTTGCCCGAAACACCACCCGGCGAAGGGGCGCGCCCGTGCCGCTGGTGAGCGTCACGCGCTGCGATACCGTCACCTCACGTTGCGGTGCGCGTCCTACGTTGACGCTCACGTCGTAGCTCGTCTTCATATCGGCGGTGTTGGGCGATCCGTAGCGCCACTGCCAGTAGTGTCGGCCCGCGTTGCCCATCTCGACACGCGTGCCGGGTGGGTTCGCGGGGTTGTAGGTCAGCAGGCGCCGCTCGAAAAGCTGCACCAGCACCGGGCGCTCGACCCCCGCGACAGGCACGCGCACCCACTGCGGCTCGGTGATCGGCAGGCCGAGGGTGTAGAGCCAGTCGAACCCGGCGGGCCGGTCTGAGGCGGTGGCGAACTGCCGGAACACCGCCGCCCAGTTGTGCCCCGATGCTTCCTCGTACGGGCCGTACGCCTGAGACTCGGGCGGCGCGGCCCTCCCGGGGTCGATCGTCTGCCCCTCGCGCCGCGGCGCTCGTCCTGTCAGTGCCGCGAAGTCGGCGTAGGTCGGGCCGCTGCCGCCATCGCCCGCTACGGGAACAGGTGCCGGGCCGAGATCGTAGCCACCGTTCGCGGACGTCTGCACCCGCCCGGTGACCATCTCCTTCACAAGCAGTCCGCTCGTCACGAACCAGGGCGATGCGGGATCTGCGTCAGCGTCGCTGATTTCTAGGCGCCCTTTGTCGAAGTACTGCACGAGGTAGTTGCCCTCGGGCGCGTCCTCGAACGGCTCATAGTTTGTGTAAAACGGCCCCGGCCCCCACAGCCACGTGCGCGACACTCGCCTCGCCGCTACGGGACCGTCGTCGCGCTCCCACCGCGCTCGAATGGCGGCGTGTGCGAACCCCTCGGAAGGAGCGGCTGTGGGCGCCGCCTGCGTGGGGCCGGGCGCGGCAGGCAGTATCGCCAGCGCGGCCAGCCACAGGGCCAGGAACAGGGTGAGCTTGATTCGTGCGATTTTCGTCATCCTCACCTACGGGGCTATAGGTCGAAGTACAGCTGCATCTCGTAGGGGTGCGGGCGCGTCTGCACCTGGGTGTGCTCGACCAGCTTGGCTTTCGACCAGTCGTCGATCAATTCGCGGGTGAACACCTCGCCCGCCAGCAGGAACTCGTGGTCGGCCTGTAGTGCCTCGACTGCCTCCTGTAGCGATGTCGGCAGGCCCTTGATGGCGGCTCGGCGCTCCTCTGACCAGGTAAAGATGTTCTCGTCGTACGGGCCGAAGCCGCGCTTTCGCGGGTCGATGCGATTGCGCACGCCGTCCACGCCCGCCATCAGCATGGCAGCCATGGCGAGGTAGGGGTTGCAAGTCGCATCGGGTGGGCGGAACTCGATGCGCACCTTATCGGGAAGGGTTGCGTACCTGGGCACGCGGATTGCCGCCGAGCGGTTGCCCGACGAGAAGAAAGCGTTGACCGGAGCCTCATAGCCCGGCACGAGCCTGCGGTACGAGTTGGTACTGGGGTTGGTGAAGGCGAGCAGCGCGGGCGCGTGCTGCAGCAGGCCGCCGATGTAGTACAGCGCCGTGTCGCTGAGCAAGCTGTAGCCGTCGCGGTCATAGAACAGGTTGCGCTCGCCGTCGAACAGGTGCTGGTGGAAGTGCATCCCGCTGCCCGCCTCGCCGTACAGGGGCTTGGGCAGGAAGGTGGCCGTCTGCCCGGCCTGCTGCGCGGCCATCTTGGCGACGTACTTCACGGTCATGACCGCGTCGGCTGCCTGCAGGATGCCCATCAGCGGCGTCTCGATCTCGCACTGCCCCGGCCCGCCGACCTCGTGGTGGTGGTACTTCACGGGCACGCCCATGTCCTCCAGCAGCAGGCTCATGCGCGTTCGCAGCTCGTACAGTTGGTCGCCGGGCGGGATGGCGTGGTAGCCGCTGTGCAGCGAGATGTAGTGGCCGCGACCGTCCTCGCTGCCGTGCCAGTCGGCCTCGACCGAGTCGACCCTGTAGCTCGCGGTGTTCACGTCGTTGCGGTATGACACGCTCTTGAACACGTAGAACTCGAACTCCGGCCCCCAGCGGCTCTCGGTCGCCACGCCGCTCGAGCGCATGTACTCCTCGGCGCGGCGCACGATGGCGCGAGGGTCGCGGAAGTACATCGCCTTGGTGTCGGCTTCGAGGATGTTGCAGATGAAGCTGAGAGTGGGCACCTCCCAGAACGGGTCGAGCGCGCCGGTGCTGAGGTCGGGGGTGAGCACCATGTCGCCCGACTTTACGCTCTTGAGGCCGACGCTCGAACCGTCGAAACCAACGCCTTCCGAGAGCAATTCGGGGGTGAATTCGGCGGCCGAGATGGTGAGGTGGTGCCATCGGCCCCACAGGCCGCAGAACTTGAGATCGATCATGCGCACGCCGCGCTCGCGTACGAAGGCCGCGGCAGCGTCGAAATCGCGGAACATTATGCCTCCTGTGGCGCGCGTTAGGAGCAGCGCCATTGCTGCGTCACTCACCATTGTACCACTTGCGGGGGAGATGGCCAGCTACTCGATGCGGATTCGGGCCAATTCTCGGTAGTCCGCGCCGCCCGGCTGCAGAGTGCTCTGCATGAGGCTGACCGAGTCCGCCGTGAATGCAGCAGCGGTGGGTGGGCGCTTCGCGGCCTGGGCGATAGTCTGGGCGATGGCGGCGGTCTCGTCGGGCCGTATGTGGTCGCGCACGCGGCCGAGCGTCAGATGCGGCTTGAAGGGCTTGTCTGGCTCGTAACCGAGCGGAGACAGCGCCTTGCCGATGGCGCGCTCGACGTCGAACAGCGGCTGCAAGTCGCCCTCCAGGCCGATCCATAGCACGCGCGGGCGGTTAGGATTGGGGAAGACGCCAAGCCCGGCGGTACGCACCTGCGCGGGCCGCGCCCCTTCGCACGCCTTGCGCAACGCAGCTTCGATCGAGGGGATCTGCGTGCGCGGCACGTCGCCCAGGAACTGCAGTGTCAGATGCACGCCCTCGAGCCTGGTCCAGCGTACCGCGCGCTCCGCACGTCCCAGCGATTGCTTCAGCCCGCGTTGGACCGCTTCGAGGTGGGCCAGCACTTCGTCGGGCAGCTCTACCGCGACAAACGCACGGATGGTGCCGGTCTCGGGCTGTGTCGGCATCTCAGAAGCGCAGGTCCCACGTCCGCAGCGTTTCGAGCAGCGAGTGGTTGGTCAGGTCGAGGTGGATGGGCGTGATGGACACGTAGCCGTCCTCGATGGCTGCTACGTCGGTCTCTTCTTCGCGCACGCTGTGAATCGTGTTGCCGCCCATCCAGTAGTAGGTGCGGCCGCGCGGGTCGGTGCGCTCGATCAGCCGGTCGTTATAGATGCGCTTGCCAAGGCGCACGACCTTCACGCCCCTGATTTCGTCGTGCGGCAAGTTGGGCACGTTCACGTTCAGCAGCACGTCCTTGCCGATGCCCCGTTCGGTGATCTGCTCGACCAGGCGCACGACAAATGCGGCCCCCACGTCCACCGGCCAGATCGGGTCAGTGTGCATAGACACTGCTATACTGGGGATGCCCGAAATCACGCCCTCCATGGCGGCCGAAACGGTGCCGGAGTAGGTGATGTCGTTGCCCAGGTTGTTGCCGTTATTGATGCCGGAAATGACGATGTCGGGCGGCGCCTCGAGGAACCCCAGCGCGGCGAACGCCACGCAGTCGGCGGGCGTGCCGTCGGTGCTGTACGCCGCGTAGCCGTCGCCCATCTGGTACGCAGTGACGCGCAGGGGGCGGTCCATCGTGCGGTTGTGCCCCGACACCGACCAGTTACGGTCGGGCGCGATCACGGTAACGTCGTGGGTGGGGGCGAGAGCGTCGCCCAGGGCCTTGAGACCCGGCGAGTCGACCCCGTCGTCGTTTGTAAGCAGTATTCTCATGGTGTCGGTAGCCGTAGGGGCTACGCTACTCTCTTCCAGCGCACGCCCTGCGGTGTGTCCTCGATCTCGTAACCCAGGTCACGAAGCTGCGCACGGATGGCGTCGGCGCGTGCGAAGTCGCGCTCCTTGCGTGCCGCCTGCCGATCGTCGATAAGCGCCTGTATCTCGGACGGCAGCGTCTCGGACAGGCGCGCCTCGGCGGTCTCCCGCAGGCGCAGGCCGAACACGCGGTCCCAGTCGAACAGGGTGGGCAGAACAGAGGCCGGGTCGTCGCGCCTGTTGGCCTCGGAGATTAGCTCGTGCATAGACGCCACCGCAGCGGGCATGTTGAGGTCGTCAGTGATGGCCGCGAGGAAGCGCTCCTTATAAGGCTGCTGCCACTCGACGCCGCTGCTCTCGGCCGAGCCGCCGCGCTCCATCGCCCGGGTGAAGAAGTCGTACAGGCCGTTGAGCGCGGTCTGCGCGCCCTGGATCGCGTCGTCGGTGTAGTTCAACTGGGCGCGGTACTTGGCCGTGAGCGTGAGATAGCGGAAGGCAATCGGGTCGATGCCCTGGTCAACGAGGCTCTGCACGGTGAGAAAGCCGCTTACGGCTGCGTTCAGAGGCTCGATGCCCTCGCCCATGTCGCGCTGCGTCGTTTCACCGAGCGCCCCGGCGCGCTTGGACATCTTGCCCGAGTTGATCTGCAAGAACTCGGCGTGCATCCAGTAGCGCACGAACGGCACGCCCGTACAGCCCTCCGACTGCGCGATCTCGTTCTCGTGGTGGATCGGGATGTGGTCCACGCCGCCGCAGTGGATGTCGAATGTCTGGCCCAGGTACTTCATCGACATGGCCGAGCACTCGATGTGCCAGCCCGGGAACCCGCGCCCCCACGGCGAGTCCCACTGCATCGCGTGCGTGGGGCCGGCCAGCTTCCACAGCGCGAAGTCGGCGGGGTTGCGCTTCTCGGCGTTCACCTCGACCCGCGCGCCCGCCTCCTGCTCTTCCAGGTTCATGCGCGACAGGCGGCCGTAGTCCTCGAACGTCGACACGTCGTAATACACCCCGTCGCTAGTCATGTAGGCGTGGCCCTTGTCCACCAGGCAGCCTATCAGGTCTTCCATCTCCTCGATGTGCCGGGTGGCGCGGGGCAGCACGTCGGGCCGGTTGATGTTGAGGCGGTCCGAGTCCTGCAGGAATGCTTCGGTGTAGAACTCGGCGATGTCCCAGGGAGTCTTGCCCTCGCGGCGCATCGCCTTGATCATCCTGTCCTCACCCTCGTCGGCGTCGGAGGTCAGGTGGCCCACGTCGGTAATGTTCATCACGTGGGTAACGTCGTAGCCCACATAGCGCAGCATGCGCACCAGCACGTCCTCGAAGATGAACGTGCGCATGTTGCCGATGTGCGCGAAGTTGTACACTGTCGGGCCGCAGGTGTAGATGCCCACCTTGCCGGGCTGTAGAGGCTCGAACACCTCTTTCTCACGCGAGAGGGTGTTGTAAATCTGTACGAGTCTGGTCGGTTCGGCCAACGCGGTTCTCCTCCAACCTCGGGGCACGTTTCGAATGCCTATTGAGCGTAGTGATAAGATACATTATACTCGAAGGCAATTTGATGCGCGTAGTGTGGAGCACTTCTCGATGGGAGGCGTCGATGAGTAGCAACCACGAACAGTCTATGCCCCAACCCAAGCCAGTCCGGCCGTACCGGTACCGATGGACCAATAGTCCGCTGCGTCGACAACGTCCTACTGGTGTGACTCTCATCGCTGCATGGCACTTTGTAAGTGCCGTTACATTACTCGTCACAGTGCTGTTTAGCTTCAATGTAGCGAGTAACGGCGGAATCCTTACGGACACCGATGTGCTGGAAGGAGCAGCCTGGGTCTATCTGATGATTGCTCCCATCGGCCTCGCGCTCGGTGTGGGGTTGTGGCTGTTTGCACGATGGGCGTGGGTTCTGACGCTCTCGCTGGCGATCCTGACACTCACTTTCGCGTTCTTCAACGGGTCGCCTTCATAGGCGAATTTGACTGGTGCCCTGATCTCGGTGGCGATTGTGTACTACTTGGTGCAGCCGAGCACCCGTCTGGCCTTTGGGATCTCTCGTGGGAGTGTACGCAGCTTGAACTCCTGATCCCGGTAAGGCACTAGCGTCGGCACACAATTCGCTCTAATCCAGGCCTAGAATCTTGTGATTGTATCGTAGCGAACCCGGCAACAAAGGCCTATCATGACCGCACGCCGACGTACCGACGCAGAAGAGCCCCTCGAGCTGCCCGAGGACGAGCCGCAGTTCGACTACGGCGGCCTGGGAACGATGATCGCCCGGGAAGTGGCTATCGAGGCCCGGCGGGCGCGCGCCAGACGCGAGTTCTTCCGCATCGACCACGTCTCGCCCGTGTCGAAGGCCAACCCCGAGAGCAAGTTCCTCGGCCTGTACAGCATCGTGGGCGCGAGCGGCCGCGAATACGACGTGCTCGTCCGCGACCCCAACCCCGAGCACCACGTCAACCGCTGCTCCTGCCTGGACTACGAGTCGAACAACCTCGGCACCTGCAAGCACGTCGAAGCGGTGCTGGCCCACATCCGCCGAAAGCACGCGCCGCAGATGCGCGCCGCCCGAAACCGCCTGATCGAGATCAACCGCCTGTCGGTATACATCACCATGCGGTATGTAGGTGACGGCACCTGGACCGCCGCTCCCGTGTACGACCACTCGCTCGACCC
>DASTEB010000218.1:0-2947 GCA_035710025.1 Chloroflexia bacterium | reverse complement strand
CGGCGAAATCGGCCTCGTACACCATCACGATCTCGTGGCCCGCCTCGCCGTTGTAGGTGAAGATGTTCTCCATCGTGCCGAGGTAGCGCACGTTGGCAAGCTCGGCCCCGATCTCCTCGCGGATCTCGCGGCGGACTGTGTCGCTGCCGCGCTCGCCGAACTCGACCAGGCCGCCAAGCGGGCGGTAGAAGGTCTCTTCCGTGACGTCGTCGGTGCCCTCGGCGACGAAGATGCGCTCGCCTCGGCGGATGATGGCGATGGCGATGGGCCGGACGGTGTTTGGTTGCACTCTCTACCTCTCTGTATGGTGGGTTTGGACACGTTGCTCAAATGTGCCGCGTCCTTACGGCATCGGGTGGCGGTAGGCTGCGGAGTAGCGGCCGGTGACGAAGTGCTCCAGCTGCCGCTCGATGTCGGTGAGGAGGGAGCTTGCGCCGATGCGGAAAAGGTCGGGCATCTGCCATTCGGTACCGAGTTCCTCTTTCATCAGGATGAGCCAGTCTAGGGCCTGCTTGGCGGTGCGGATGCCGCCCGCGGGCTTGAAGCCGACGCGGTGTCCGGTGCGCTCGAAGTACTCTCGGATGGCGCGCACCATGACGAGCGAGCCGGGCAGGGTGGCGTTGGTCGGCTCTTTGCCGGTGGAGGTCTTGATGAAGTCGGAGCCTGCCATCATACACACGATGCTGGCCTGGTAGATGTTGCGCAGGGTGGCAAGCTCGCCGGTGGCGATGATCGACTTCATATGGGCATCGCCGCAGGCCTCGCGGAAGGCGCGCACCTCGTCGTACAGGGCCTGCCAGTTGCCCGTGAGCACGTGCGCGCGGGAGATGACGATGTCGATCTCGCGGGCACCGTTCTCCACCGAGGTATGGATCTCCTCCAGCTTGGTTTCGAGGCTGCTCTGCCCGGCGGGGAAGCCGGTGGACACTGCGGCGACGGGGATGCCGGAGCCTTCGAGGGCCTCCACGGCTACGGGCACGAGGTTATTGTACACGCACACCGCGCCGACGGTGATGCCGAGGTCCTGCACGCCGAGGGCTTCGAGGAGGTCGTCGCGCACGGGGCGGCGTGCCTTGGCGCAGAGGCGCAGGACGTTGCCGGGGGTGTCGTCGCCGGAGAGGGTGGTGAGGTCGAGGCAGGTGACGGCGCGGAGCAGCCAGGCGGCCTGCCACTCCTTCTTGACGGTGCGGCGGGTGACAAGGGTGGCGGCGCGGCGCTCGACGGCGCTGCGGTTGATGCGGGTGCCGTACACCCAGTCGAGGTCCAGGTCGGTGCCGGGGTTGCGCTCCCAACGAGCGTGCTCGCGCTTGGGCTTGCGGGTGGTTGGGGCTATGGCGGTTGTGCCCCTGCCATTGGAGCCGTTGCGGGCGGCCTGCCCGTCCCTCTTGCCGTTGACGCCTACGCGGCGCGTCTTGCCTGCTGTCTGTGCCATGGTGCCTACCCTCTTGCCTTGCTGCTGTGCGATGCGCGCCGTCGTTGCGGGCGCTCTCTATAGTCTACCACAGCATGCTATGGGCCGGAGTGGATTAGCAGCAGGCGGACACCTCTACTCGATCAACTTGTCCATGCGGATGCAGGTCAGTATTTCGCCGCCGGAGAGGGGGATGTCGACGGGCTCCACGGGCTTGAAGCCCATGACGGCGTACAGCTTTTCGCCGGGCAGGGTGGCGACAAGCTCCATGCGGGTGAATCCGGCCTCGCGGGCGGCGTCCTCGCAGGCCTGCATAATGTGGCGGCCGATGCCGCGGCGCGCCCAGCCGGGGTGTACGAAGAACGCCCTGATGCGCGCCGGGTCGCGGGAGGGATCGAGCAGGGGGTCGGGCCCGGTCTTGCCCTCGCTGCTGCCGTACAGTGTCTTGCGTTTGCTCCAGCCGCCCGCGCCCACGATCTGTCCGTCTGCTTCGGCGATAAGGTAGGTGCCGTCCTCGATAAGTTGCGAGTCGACGCCGAAGACGTGGTGCTCCAGGGCGCCGTCCACCTGTGCCGGGGTGTAGAAGCCCTCGCTCAGGGCGCGCACCGACATGGGGATCAGCACACGCAGGTCGGGGATGTCGCCGGCCGTCGCGAGCCGGTAGCGGATTGCATCGCCCATGTCACCTCCTTACCGGGGCCTGCCCGTTGCAGGGCAACCTCAGCTATCCGCGCTCGCGCGGCAACTCGACACCACGGCCCGGCGGCGCATACGGACGGCGCGAGGTGTTCCGGGAGATGGAGGGGCGTGGGACGTAATGATACAGTATGGCGGGGCACGTGAGCATGGTAGAGATTCAGCGCTTGCGGTGCGGGCCTGCAAGCCAGGCAGCGGCAACCGACCAGATCAAAGTCCCAGGCCGCCGGGCCCCGGTCACTTGCGCCGGGCGACGGCGACCAGTTCTTCTCCAAAGAGCGTGCGCAGGAGGAGCGGGCGGCCGGTGGTGCGGAGCAGCCGGCTGACGGTCGCGCGGAGGCGGCGGCCAAGTTGTAGATCAGCGGGGAGAGGGTCGAGCCGGGAGACCGGCGTGATCATGGTGTGCATGCTCGACAACCTGAAGCCGCTTTTTTCGAGGAGGCGCTTGAGGGTGTCGGGAGTGAAGTAGTAGATGTGGGAGTTGGGGCCGACCGCCGACCAGCGCGGGCCAAGCGCCCAGTAGCTCACGGACCGAATGTTGGGAGTGGTAATGCCGATAACGCCGCCGGGGCGCACCAGCCGCGCCACGCTCGCCATGTACTCCGTGGGCGAGGGGACGTGCTCGATCACGTCCCAGAGCGTGACCACGTCGAATGAGGCGTCGGGGTAGGGGGCGGTATCGAGGGTGCCGGCATGGACCTCGCAGCCGGTTATCTGCCTGGCCACCTCGGCAGGCGCCCCGGGCTCCACCCCGTAGGTCTCCCAGCCGTTGGCCCGCGCGACCAGCATAAACTCGCCGGTCGCGCAGCCGACGTCGAGCAGGCGGTTCGTCTCTCGGGC
>DASTEB010000217.1:0-7115 GCA_035710025.1 Chloroflexia bacterium | reverse complement strand
CCTCACCCTCGCCATCATTCTCATCCTCTCGATCTATTACATCGCGACCACCTTCAAGGGCTTCATCGGCGCGTTCCGCATGATCCTGCTCAATGCGAGCGAGAGCAACCGCGAGGACCGCAAGCACCGCGCCCTTCCGCCGGGCAGAGAGAGCAAGTTCGTCACCTTTGACCAGGAGATACGCCTCGAAGGGAAGCCTAACCAACCCCTCCAGTGGGAGGTAGGGGATGGCGCGGGCAAGCTAGGCGAAATCCAGATAGACGGTGTCAAAGTCACCTACTTTCCGCAGAAAGACGGCATGAGCGATACCTTCTTCGAGTTTCTCGCCGATCAAGTGGAGCAAGCTCTTAAGAAGCGAGACCTCGAGGCAAAGGTGCAGATCACTCAGTGGTCCAGCATTGACGAGGACCAGGCAAGCTCGTTCTACAGCACGGCGCAGGCGTTCCGTAACCTCGAGCGCCACCTCGGTGCGAAGCAGCCCCTGTGGCCTACCGGCGTGATCACCGAGGAGGATGCGGATGAGATCGGCCGCAAGATCCGCGAGCTTGTGCCGACCCTGCGTAACGAGTCGCTGCTGCCGAAGGTGAACTACGCTGTCGAGTACAACGTGCCCATCCTGCCCGAGCCGCTCGGCATGGTACGCCTGACGCGGCGCGAGAACCGGGCCGACCCCCTTATTACGATGGGCTGCGCCAGCATCATCATGCTGTTCGTCATGGCGGTGCTCACGTTCATCATCCTGCTCCCGCCATGGGTCCCTTCTACATAGAGGCCAATGCCATGAAACGACGATTGCTGATCATCCCGACTCTCCTGCTCTCCGCCCTGTTTCTCACGGGCTGCCTGGGACCCGACCCCGTGCTCGAGAGCTTCGAGGCCCGGCCTCCGCAGGATCCGAACGAGCCGTTCCTTGTCGAGGCCGTGGTGCGCAACGCCAGCACAGTGGGCGAGGGCGAGATTCTGGTCGAGGTCACGTTGAACGACAGGGAGAGCGGGGAGGTCATCCGGCGCGAGGCGCAGACGGTCACCATGCAGTCGGGCGAGACCGAGCGCGTGCTGTTCGAGCTGAGCCTGCCGCCGTCGGCGCAGGAGATGAGCCCCGACCGGATCGAAGTTGAGGTCGAGGCGCACTACCCGATCTACTGACCACACCCGGTACTTATCCACCAGCAGTGCGCGTTGACACCTGTGCGCGCGGGGTCCTATAATGCGGCTAACCAAAGCAGGAGAGTCGCATTGATCGACATCAACCAGCTGATCGCTCTCAATATGGAGCGCCAGCGTTACCTGGAAGCGAACGGCATCTACTTTCTGGGCGAGATAACTGACGAGGCGGCCGAGCGAATGGGCCAGAGCCTCATGGCAATGTCGGTAGAGCGGCAGGACCGCGCCGACAAGCCGATCACCATCTACATCAACTCGGGCGGCGGCTCGGTGGGCGCGGGGCTGGCTATGATGCAGCTTATCTACCGCATGCGCGCCCTCTACAAGGTAACCATCAACACGGTCGTTACCGGTTACGCCTATTCGATGGGTGCGATCGTGTTCCAGGCAGGGGATAGGCGCGCCGTCGGCTCGTTCTCCACTCTCATGCTGCACTCGCCGCAGTGGTTCCTCTCGGGATCCGACCAGCAGATTTTCACCGACTACGCCACATTGGCCCGCCACTACAAGAACCTGGTGAGCAACATCTTCGCGCAGCGCACGGGCCAGCACGACGCCAAGTGGTGGGAGAAGTTCATCTACTCGGGCCGCGACCGTTTCCTCACCGCCGACGAGTGCCTGCAATTGGGCCTCGCCGACGAAATTTACGGCCTCGAGCTGACCACGCCTCCGCCCCCGACCCCCGGCGCGGGCGTCCTGCCGGAGTAGCTCCGGCCTACGCGGCATGAAAGTGTACATCTCCTGCGACCTAGACGGCGTGTGCGGCGTCGTGGACCGCGACCAGCTTTTCGACTCGGCAAGCGCCGACTACCGCCAGGCCTGCCGCCTGCTCACCGCCGAGGTGAACGCGGCGGTCGAGGGCGCGCTGGCGGGTGGGGCAACCGAGGTGGTGGTGAACGACGGGCACTACCGCATGCGCAACCTCGTGCCCGACGAACTCCACCCCCGCGCCCGCCTGATCGCCGGGCGCTTCAAGCCCGGCTTCATGGTCGAGGGGCTGGACGACAGCTTCGACGTTGCCCTGTTCGTGGGATACCATGCCGCGGCGGGTGTGGCGGACGGCACGCTGAACCACACCTACCACGCCTTTGAGCTGCGCCTGAACGACCTCGTGTGCAGCGAAGGCACTATCAACGCCGCGGTCGCCGGGCACTACGGCGTGCCGGTCGGCCTGGTCACGGGTGATAGCGCGGCGGTAGACAGCCTGCGCGAGCAGATCGGCCCCACGCTCGGAGGCGTGGCCGTCAAGACCGGCATCACACGCCTCGCCGCCCGCCACCTGATGAGCGTGCCCGAGGCGCGGGAGGCCATCAGCAACGCAGCGCGCGACGCGGCGATCGCCCTGCGCGAGGGCCGAGCACCCGCCCTACTCAGGCTCGATATGCCCGTCACGATGCGCCTCACGTTCAAAGAGTCGCTGTTCGCCGATGCCGCGGCGATGCTGCCGGGCGGTGAGCGCCTGGACGGGCGCACCCTTCAGTGGACCTTCGACGATGTGCTGGCAGCCTACCGCCTGTTCGTGGTAACCTATTACCTGGCACGAGGTGTCGAATCCTGACGGTGTAAAGGCCCGGAGCGGCGGGGCAGCACCGTGAACCCACCCTGAAAGGCAATACGGTGAGCAACCCCTTCTCGGGCAACGGCGGCGGGCAGCGCGACCGCATCCCCGTACGCCAGGTGTGTACCGTCCTCTACGAACAGCTTCCAGCACTCGACGCGCGCATCACCGAAGCGCGCATCAGACAGCTCGTAGGCCCGTGCTCGGTCGAGTGGTCCACCATCGGCCAGAGCGATCCGCCCGTGTCAGGCGGCGTGGCCGAGTTTGGCGAGCACCGCGTCGCTATGGTAGCCCTCAACGCCCCGGTGAAAGAAGAGGTGCTCGCGCTGACCGTGGGCGTATCGCCCATGCCCGAGGACGCCCGGCAGCAGATGCTTAATCACGGAGCCGCCGTCCGCCTGCTGTACATCGGCGAGGCTGACGACCCGGTTGAGCAGCTGACGGCGATGTACAGCGTGGCGGGTGTGCTGCTCCTGCAGAACGGCCTTGGCATCATCAATGAGCGCGCCGCGCTGGCCCAGCCGGCCGAGCTTGCGTACAGCTACCTCCCGCAGCTTGGCGGAGAGGTGCCCCCCATCTCGCTGTGGACAGGCGTGGTCACGTACAGCATGGGCGAGTCGGCGGCGAACGGGCAGTATCTCATGCGCACCTACGGCATGGACCAGATGAACCTGCCCGAGCTTGCCATGTATATGGCCGACCGCACCATGGCCGACGACGTGTACCACGCGCTGATCAATACCTGCCTGTACCTGGTACAGGGCCGCCCGACGCTGCAATTGGGTGTTGGCGACCGTGTGGAGTTCCGGGGGCGAATGTTCCTGCTGTCCGACCCCGGCCGCGAGGGGCCTGAGTTCGCCTCGGAGACTGGCCTGCTGCTGCTGGTCGAGGTCTAGGTCGCCGCGCCGCGCTTGTCCGCGACGATGACCAGGCAGGTGCCTTTGTTGTTCCCGGCCAGGTGCGCGTTCGTGTCGTATCCGGCCGCCGACATCCTCTCGCGCAGCGCCGACAGCCACGTATACCAGCCCTCGCCCTGCGCGATGCGCCGCTCAAGCTCGGCGGGGTCCAGGACGTCGTGGGGCGCGGCCTGATAGCCGTACACCGCCCGCGACACTCCCTCCAGGGCGCGCCCCTTCGCACCCTTCGGGTTGAGCCACCCGCCCGGCACGACCACCAGCCGCCCGCCCGGCCTGAGCACGCGCGATACCTCGGCAAGCGTGCGCTCGTCGGCGATATACTCGCTGGGGAAGGTGCTCACGACCGAGTCGAACGCGGCGTCGGGGAAGGGCAGCGCCGTGGCCCGCGCACGGCACATCCGAAAGGGGGCGATGCCCAGCCGCTTCCACTTGCGCCGGGCCTGCCGGAGCATCTGGGGCGAAAGGTCGATGCCCACGGGCTGCAATCCCGCCCGGGCCATGTCTATCTGCAGGTTGCCCGTGCCCATGCCCAGCTCGAGCACGCGAGTGCCCCGCAGATGAGGCAGGGCGGCGCGCTGCCACACGCGCCACTGCCCCATGAAGAACGTCCGGCTCACCCAGTCGTACGCCCACGCAAACGGCCCGTACAGCGACTCGAACGCCAGTTTCAACAGCCGTGCACGCACCGTTTTGACGTCACGCATGCGGCTATTGTAGCATAGCCCCACGTGATGAAACGCAAAGGCGCAAAGACGCAAAGGACGGAACGATTGAAACGCAGAGACGCAGAGATAGCAGAGAAGACGCAGAGTCAGTGATTGGGATTGGCAGCGATGCTTAGCCTGCATTGGTGCAATCCTATAGTAATCTTTGCGTCTTTGCGCCTTTGCGTTTCATGCAAATTGCCATGCAGTTGACGCTTGAAAATCTGGGGATGCTCAACTACCTGCGCGGGGTGTTCACCCAGCCCGCGGGCAGGTGGGACGGGTTCTACCCGGCGCTTAGCCCGTCGATGAACTTCGCGCTGCGATACCAGCTTGCGTTCGGCGTTTACGCGCTCGCGGCGATGGCGCAGCGTACGCCCGCGTACCGTGCGCCGTATGCCGAAGCGATGCGGGCGGCCATCGAGCGGATGATGTCTGTCGAGGCGTGGGGCTACTGGCGCGCGCCGGGGGAGGATGGCGCGGGCGCGCTCGCCTCGTCGGGCCACGTTGCGGTTCTGGTCAGCCCCCACCGCCGCGCCGAAGCCGGGCCGCCGTCCGACCCCATCGCCCGGGACAACCTGCAGTTTTCCGGGCACCTGAGCGTCATGCTCGGCCTGTACGAGAAGCTGACGGGCGATACGCGCTACGACAGCCCCTTCACCTTGCGCGACCCCGAATCGGGCGTGGAGTACACCTACACGCACGGCGAGGTGGCCGAGCGCATCCACGAACAGATGCAGGGCAACACCTTCGGGGGCGTGTGCTGCGAGCCCGGCATGGCTTACGTGCCGTGCAACAACTACGCTCTCGGCTCAAACACCCTGCACGACGCCCTGCACGGCACCGATTACAGCCGCGGCAACGCCCGCTGGCTCAAGACGGTGCGCGACCGCATGGTGCTCAAGGGGCCTGCCGTTCGCGGCGTGTTCGGCACGGCCTACATGAAGGACCTCAAGCTCGCCACGCCCGTTGCCTTCAACTTCACCGACGCGTGGGGACTCGCCTTCCTCCTGCCGTTCGACCGCCCGCTGGTGCGCCGCCTGTACGGGCGCTTCAGGAAGCGCGGGGTCGAGCGGGTAGACGGCGCGGCCCGCGTCGGCTCGTCGAGCATGAGCGAGCGCATGGAGATCAGCGACGTGGGCATCAACACGGGCTTCGGGGCGATCCTCGCGCAGGGCATAGGCGACCGCTCGCTCTACGCCGCCTTCCGCCGCTACGCCGAAGCCTCGCTCGGAGCGACCTGGGACGGCGACCGCTACTCCTACGCAGGCGCGCCCCGCACCCTCAACACCACTGCGCTGTTCGCCCTCGCCGCCAATATCGAGCCGGGCGGCGCCGACTTCGCCCGCCTCTTCACCGCCCCGCCCGACCGCGCCTTGCTTTCCGCCCCATACCTCGCCTCGGTGGACGCCCCTAGCGGCTCCGTGGGCGTCACCCGCGCCGAGTACGACTCGGCCACCCGCATGCTGACCATCGCCCTGCACCAGGTCGGCTCTCCCGCAGCCCTGCGTGACGCTCGGCCCATCGACGCAGCGCTGGCGATAGCGAACGCGGGCGAATCGCCCGGAGTCGAGGTCGGCGGCGCGGTTGTGTTTCCGGAGCGCACGGAGGACGGCAGGCTGCGCGTCACGATAACGGTGTCGCCGGAGGGTGATGCGGTGTGCATAGTCCAGGCAACGTAAGAGGCCCAGGGCACATATCCCTGAGCCTCTTATTCGGCAGCCACCTGCTTAGTCCAGCCCCTTCAGCGAGGCCAGCGGCCACAGGCGGTACATAACCTCGGCCAGGCCCGCGTCCGTCACCGCGGCCACGACCTCCCGCGCCGACTTGTAGCACACGTCCGACTCGTCCAGCGGCACGTCGGCCGCCGCGTTGACCACGATGCCCGCCTCGGCGTAGCGGCGGTTGACCTCCTTCTGCGAAAGTTCGCGCTTGGCCTCGCCCCGCGACATCCTGCGTCCCGCCCCGTGGTTCACGGAGTAGCCGCTCCTCACAGCGCCCTCTAGAGGCCGCAGCACGAAGCTGTAGTCGTGGTTGCTGCCCGGGATGAGCACCGGGTGCCCGGTCTCCTCCCACGCCGTGCGCTCGAGCGCCGGGTGGCCCGCGGGGAAGGCGCGCGTGGCTCCCTTGCGGTGTACCCACACCTCGCCGTAGTCGGGGTGCCACTCCTTCTGCACGAGGTTGTGGCTGATCTCGTAGATCAGGTCAAGCTCCGACCCGAATACCTCCTCGAACGCGTCGGCGATCTGCATGTACAGGATCAGCCGGTTGATGATGGCGAAGTTGCCCCCCGCCGCTACCGCGTTGAGGTACGAGCGGTAGTGCTTCGAGTCGGGCGTGAAGTAGCCCATGTCGAGGTGGCGGATCTCGTTGGGCCGCTCCTCCTTCGCCATGTGGAAGTAGTTGGTCGCCAGGCCATGCCCGAACCCGCGCGACCCCGAGTGCACCTGCACGAACAGGGTGCCCGTCTCCTCGCAGCGCTGAAGCTCTATGAAGTGGTTTCCACCGCCGAGCGACCCAAGTTGCGGAATTCCTCTTTCCGGCCGGCCCCTGCCGCCCCACGGCACCTCCCAGTCATCGTCCACCGGGATGCGGTTGCGCTCGGCCCGGCTGCGGTCGAACGGCGCGCCGTACTTTGAGATGTAGTAGTCGGCGCCGCCCTTGACGATCTTCATGAACTCGTCTTCCGACAGGCTGCGCAGCGACGTCTTGCTCTTGCCGCCCGCGCCCATCTCCACCCGCTTCATCACCTCGACGTTGAACCGGAGCCTC
>DASTEB010000216.1:0-10884 GCA_035710025.1 Chloroflexia bacterium | reverse complement strand
GGCTGGGACTGGGGGCCGCAGCTTCCGCCCACCGGCATCTGGAAAGACATCCGCCTCGAAGGGCATAGCACCGCCCTCATCGAAGAGGTACATCTGCGCCAGCACCACGCCGAGGGACAGGTCACGGTTGAGGCGCGCGTGGCCGTGGAGCGTTGGAGCGACGTGCCGCTTTCGGCTGCCGTGCGCATCACCGCGCCGGACGGCGAAGTCCTGCAGGGCGAGGCCTCAATCCCCGCCGGATCGAGCGAGGCAGTCGTGCGGGTGCAGGTCGCCCGGCCGCAACTCTGGTGGCCCAACGGCTACGGCGAGCAGCCGCTCTACACGGTCGACGTGGCTCTGCGCGGGGACGAGGCGCTCGATCACCGTACGTACACCATCGGCCTGCGCACCATAGAGTTGCGGCAGGAGCCCGACCGATGGGGGCGCTCGTTTGAGTTCGTTGTGAACAGCGTGCGCATCTTCGCCAAAGGCTCCAACTGGATCCCCGCCGACTCGTTCCCCACGCGCATCACCGGCGAGCAACTTGAGGGTCTCATTCGCTCGGCGGCCGAGTCGCACCAGAACATGCTGCGGGTGTGGGGCGGCGGATTCTACGAAGAAGAGCGCTTCTACGACCTGTGCGACCGCTACGGCATCCTCGTGTGGCAGGAGTTCATCTTCTCGTGTTCGATCTACCCCCTGGACGACGCGGAGTTCCTGGAGAACGTGCGCGCCGAGGCGGTAGACAACGTGCGCCGCATACGCCACCGCGCAAGCCTCGCCCTTTGGTGCGGGAACAACGAGATGGAGTGGGGCTGGCACGACTGGGGCTGGGACAGGCCCGACCTGCAAGACATGAAGGCGGCCTACGATCGCTTCTTCCACCACACGCTGCCCGAGTGGTGCGCGGCCCTCGACCCCGACACCGCATACTGGCCCAGCTCGCCCTCGTCCGATACGCCCTTCAAGGACCCCAACGGCCAGGCGCAGGGCGACGCGCACTACTGGGACGTGTGGCACGGCCGCCAACCCTTCACCGCTTACCGCGGCCAGTACCCCCGCTTCATGAGCGAGTTCGGCTTCCAGGCGCTCCCGCCCATGCCCACCATCCGCACCTACGCCGAGGAAGCCGACTGGAACATGACCTCCTACATCATGGAGCAGCACCAGAAGAACGCCAGCGGCAACAGCCTCATGGTCGGCCAGATGCTCGACACCTTCCGCTTGCCCCGCGACTTCGGGTCGCTCGTCTACCTGAGCATGGCGCTGCAGGCCGAGGGCATACGCTACGGTGTGGAGCACTGGCGCCGCCACATGGATCGCGTGGCGGGCACGCTCTACTGGCAGTTGAATGACTGCTGGCCCGTGGCGTCGTGGTCCAGCCTGGACTATTTCGGCCGCTGGAAGGCGCTGCACTACGCAGCGCGCCGCTTCTACGCCCCCGTGCTCCTGTCGGTGGAGGACGATGGCGACCGCCAGACCGTCCACGTCACGAGCGACCTGATCGAGCCGTGGCGCGGCACCGTGCGCTGGGCGCTGGAGAACCTGCGCGGCGAGACGCTCGACTCGGGCGAAGAGCAGGTGGAGGTGCCGCCGCTCGCGTCGGTCGTCGTGCGCGCTCTCGACTTCGCAAGCCGCCTGACCGACGACAGCCGTCGCGAAACCGTGTTCGTGGCCGAGCTATGGCAGGGCGAGAGACTGGTAGCGCGGCAGGTCGCCACGTTCGTGCCCACCAAGCACCTGTCGCTCGAGCCGCCCGACCTGTCGGTCACCCCGCATGTCGAGAGCGGCACGCTGGCGATTGACGTGACGGCGCGCTCGCTGGCCCGCATGGTGGAGCTTTCGCTGGACGAGGCCGACGTGGTGTTCAGCGACAACTACTTCGACCTGCCCGCGGGCCGCACGGTGACCGTCACCTGCCCCATGCCCGGCGGCTGGAGCCTGGAGCAGGCCCGCGCCGCGCTCAAGACCCGCACGGTATACGAATCCTACTCGCAGCCCGCAAAGGAACTAAGCAATGCCTGACATCAAATCGATCGTCGAGCGCATGACGCTCGAAGAGAAAGCGGCCCTGTGCACCGGGGAGACCCCCTGGACCACCACGCCTGTCGAGCACCTCGACGTACCCCGCATGACCGTATCCGACGGGCCGCACGGCGTGCGCCGCGTAGCGGACCTCGGCTCGATGACCACGCAGAGCCTGCCCGCCACCTGCTTCCCTACGGCGTCGAGCATGGCGTCGTCCTGGGACACCGACCTCGTGCGGCAGGTGGGCAAGGCCATCGCGGAGGAGTGCATAGCGCTGGGAGTTGACGTGGTGCTCGGCCCCGGCGCGAACATGAAGCGCACACCCCTTTGCGGGCGCAACTTCGAGTACTTCTCCGAGGACCCCTACCTGGCGGGTGAGCTGGCCGCCTCGTACATCGAGGGCGTCCAGGGCGAGGGCGTGGGCACGTCGCTCAAGCACTACGCCGCCAACAACCAGGAGTTCGAGCGCTTCCGCATCAACGCCGTGGTGGACGAGCGTGCCCTGCGCGAAATCTACCTGCCCGCCTTCGAGAAAGCCGTCAAACGCGCAAAGCCGTGGACGGTGATGTGCTCCTACAACAAGCTGAACGGCACCTACGCTTCCGAGCACCACACGCTGCTCACCGAAATCCTGAAGGACGAGTGGGGCTTCGAGGGGCTGATCGTGTCGGACTGGGGGGCGGTACACGACCGGGCCGCGGCGCTCAAGGCGGGGCTTGACCTGGAGATGCCCGGGCCGAAGCCGCGCCGCGTGCAGGCTGTGGTCGAGGCCGTGCGCTCGGGCGAGTTGGACGAGGCGGTGCTTGACGAGGCAGTGACCCGCATATTGGGCATCGTGTTCAAGGCCGCCGAGAAGCGCAAGGGCGGCGACTTCGACATGGAGGGCCACCACAATCTGGCGCGTAAGGCAGCGGCAGAGGGCATGGTGCTCCTCAAGAACGACGGCATACTGCCCCTGCGCGACGTGAGCAACATCGCCATCATCGGCCGCTCGGCCCGCGAGCCCTATTTCCAGGGCGGCGGTAGCTCGCACATCAACCCCACCAGGGTAGAAGTCCCCATCGAGGAGCTGGCCGTGCTCGCGCCCGCTGCCGTGACTAACTTCGCCCAAGGCTACGCCGACACCCAGGGCTTCCATCAGGAGTTGATCGACGAGGCCGTGGCGGTCGCCCGCGACGCCGAAGTGGCGGTCATGTACGTCGCGCTGCCCTCGTACAAGGAGTCCGAGGGTTACGACCGCCCCGACCTCGACCTCACCGAGCACCAGGTGGCGCTGATCAAGGCGGTCACTGCCGCGCAGCCGCGCACCGTGGTGGTGCTGAACAACGGCTCGGCCGTGGCGATGAGTGAGTGGATAGACGGGGCGGCCGCCGTGCTCGAAGCGTGGATGATGGGGCAGGCGGGAGGCGGGGCCATCGCCGACGTGCTGTTCGGCAGGGTCAGCCCCTCGGGCAAACTGGCTGAGACGTTCCCGCTTCGCCTGGCCGACACTCCTGCTTATGTCAACTACCCCGGCGAGAACGGCGAGGTGCATTACGGGGAGAGTATCTTCATCGGCTACCGCTACTACGACAAGACCGAAAGGTCGGTGCTCTTCCCCTTCGGCTACGGACTGAGCTACACCAAGTTCGATTGGTCCGCCCCGCGCCTCTCCGCGGCGACGTTCAAGGACACCGACGACGTCACCGTGTCGGTCGACGTGACCAACACGGGCGAGATGGCGGGCAAGGAGGTAGTGCAGGTGTACGTGAGCCAGCGCGAGCCGAGACTGGCCCGCCCGCCCAAGGAGTTGAAGGGCTTCGCCAAGGTCGAGCTAGAGCCCGGCGAGACGAAGACCGTCACCGTCCCGCTCGACTTCCGTGCCTTCGCCTACTACGACCCCGCCCATAAGCAGTGGATCACCGAGGACGGCGAGTTCGACATCCTGATAGGCGCGTCGTCCGCCGACATCCGCTTCACCCGGACGGTCACGCTCCAGTCCACCGTGCAACTGCCTTCGCTGCTGAATCGCGAGTCGACTGTGCGCGAGTGGTTGCGCGACCCAAAAGGCAAAGTCGTGTTTCAACCCGTCTTCGATGAGATGATGGGCGAAGTGAAGAAGATCTTCTCGATAGGAGAGGAGGCCGCGGGCGAGTCGAATATCGAGTTGATGGGGATGCTCGATATGCCTCTGCTGAGCCTGCTCGACTTCCAGGAAGCGCACATGGAGGTGTCCGCGCTAGAGGTAGTAGACGGACTGCTGCAGCAGGTACACAGCCCGGCGCGATAACCCGCTTGAATGTTCCACGCGAGGGCGCGGCGGGAAACGACTGCTGCCGCGCCCCGTACTGGGCGTAAGGTGTTCGCATGGCTGCTTTTACAGGTACGAAATCATACTAGATTCAAGGAAGGACACCATGACAGACCTCCAATTCCCGCGCGGCTTCACATGGGGCACCGCGACGGCGTCATACCAGATAGAGGGGGCGGCAGCGGAGGATGGGCGCGGCGAGTCAATCTGGGACCGCTTCGCCCACACGCCCGGCAAGATCGTCGACGGCAGCAACGGCGACGTGGCGTGCGACCACTACCACCGCTGGCGCGAAGACGTCGCGCTGATGAAAGAGCTGGGCCACCAGGCCTATCGCTTCTCCATCGCGTGGCCGCGCATCCTGCCCAACGGCCGCGGGCAGGTGAACCAGCCGGGCATCGACTTCTACAGCCGCCTGGTGGACGAGTTGCTGGAAGCGGGAATCGCCCCCTACCCCACGCTGTACCACTGGGACCTGCCCCAGGCGCTGCAGGACCGGGGCGGCTGGCCCCGGCGCGACACGGCCGAGGCGTTCGTGGAGTACGCCGACATAATCAGCCGCGCCCTGGGCGACCGCATCAATCGCTGGATCACGCACAACGAGCCGTGGTGCGCCGGCATCCTGGGCTACCAGATTGGAGAGCACGCTCCCGGCCTGCACGACTGGCCCTCCGCGCTCGCCGCCTCTCACCACCTGCTGCTGTCGCACGGCTGGGCCGTGCCGGTGCTCCGCCGCAACAGCCCCGGTGCCGAGGTGGGCATCACCCTCAACTTCACCCCCGCCACTCCCGCCTCCGACCGCGAGGAGGACGTTGCGGCCACCCGCTACTTCGACGGCTACTTCAACCGCTGGTTCGCCGACCCGGTCTTCCGCGGCTCGTACCCCGACGACATGGCCGTGGCCTACGCCGAGGCCGGTTACATGGACAGGCATCCCGCATTCATGCACAGCGGCGACATGGCGGCCATCTCCGTGCCCATCGACTTCCTGGGCGTGAACTACTACACCCGAGCCGTGATCTCGGCGAGCGCCAACACGGGCACGCCCGAATCGCTCCCCCACCCGCCCGGCACCGAATTGACCGAGATGGGTTGGGAGGTCTATCCCGACGGGCTGTACGAACTTCTGACCCGCCTGCACGCCGACTACGCGCCGGCCAAGCAGTACGTCACCGAGAACGGCGCGAGCTACTCGGACGCGCCGGGGCCTGGCGGACGCGTGCGCGACGAGCGCCGCATACGCTACCTGCACGACCACTTCGCCGCGTGCAAGCGCGCCATTGACGAGGGCGTGCCGCTGGCCGGGTTCTTCGTGTGGACGCTGATGGACAACTTCGAGTGGGCCAAGGGCTATACCCAGCGCTTCGGCATCGTGTGGACCGACTACGACACCCAGGAGCGCATCCCCAAGGACAGCGCGCTGTGGTACCGGCAGGTGATCGCCGACAACGCCGTCACCCTTGAGCGGTCGGCGCTCGGCAGGTAAGCCGTCCGCGGCGCTACGCGGCAGGGGCGGGAGGTCCGTTCGTGGGCACCCCATCCTTTTTCCAGCCCGGCATTAGGCAATACCGCCGATGCGGGAGCGCGAGCGCCGGGCTATCATGAGGGCGTAAGGAAGGCGAGCGCTGATTGCTCGCGCCTCTCACAAGAATGTCGTGGAACCGCAGTGCCACAGATGTGGGAGGGCAGGAGGTTGCTTATGGCAACCGGGGTAATGGTGCAGAAGAGCGTGGGGCGCAGGCGCATCAACTGGGCGCGCTTGCTGGCCCGGCTGGCGGCCGTTGTGGGCGCGCTGCTGGTAGTTGGTTATTTGGGCGTGTCGGCCTACGCTGCCGACAAGGTCACGCACGCGGGGCGCATCAACCCGGGCACGTGCGAGGAGTTCGGCCTGACCTGCCGGGACGTGGAGTTCACAAGCACGGTGGACAACATCCCACTCAAGGGCTGGTTCATCGACTCGGCGGGGGACAAGACGGTACTAATCGTACACGGGCGCGACGGCGTGCGCAGCGACAAGACCATCGGCATCATGGACATCACGAAGGCGCTGCAGGCGAACGGGTACGACGTGCTGCTGTACGATGCGCGCGATCACGGCCTGTCGGGCGGCGAGCGCTACACCCTCGGCGCATACGAGGTGCGCGACGTAGAGGGCGCGCTCAACTACCTCAAGAGCCAGGGCCGCACGCGGATCGGCGTGCTGGGCTTCTCGATGGGCGGCGCGACGGCGCTGCGCACCGCACCCACTCACCCTGAGATGGCCGCCATTGTGACCGACTCGGCCTTCGCCGACGCTAAGCCGATGATCGATTACAGCCTGGCCAGATACAGCGGCGTGCCCGCGATGTTCAACCCCGGCATCAGGCTCGTGAGCCGCCTGCTCGTGGGCGTCGACGTGTGGGCGCTCAAGCCGGAGCAGGAGATCGCTCAACTGGGCAGCCGTCCCATCATGCTCATCCACAGCGCCGACGACACGTACGACGACGGCGTGCCGGTCGAGCACATGTACCAGCTCGAGCGGGCCGCCGTGGGCAATTACAACCTGAGCGTCTGGGCCGCGCCCGGCAGGGGCCACGTCCAGGCGTACCACAACAACCCCGAGGTGTATATAGATCGGCTGCTGGCCTTCTTCGATAAGTACCTGCAGTAGAGAGACAGGGGCAAGCAATCCACAGTGAAGCAGGGCAGCTCTGCCGCCCTGCTTCACGCGCGGGCAAGTTCAGGCGGCCATGATATAATCGGGTAATTGTAACTGCCGGCACGTCGCCCGCGGTGCCACAGCAATGAAGACCTACTACCTCATGCGCATAGCCGGTTTTCTGGTCAGGTTCGTGCCCCCTCGGCTGGCCTACTGGCTGTGCTCCGTGATCGGCGGGGTGATCTTCATGCTCAACCCGCAGGTGCGCGACGCGGTGCTGGACAACCTGGGCCACGTACTGCCCGCCGCGTCGCGCCGCTACCGCCGCAAGGTAGCCCGCAAGGTCATCCGCAACGTCGTGAAGAACTACTACGACGTGGTGCGCCTGCCGCGGATGTCGGTGGCCGATCTGGAGAAGACCATCGTGGCGCGGGGCATGGAGCACCTCGACAACGCGCTGGCGCAGGGCAAGGGCGTCATCGTGGTGGGGGCGCACCTGGGCAACTTCAGCGTGGTGGCCCAATTGGGCGCGGCCCGCGGGTATAAGATATCCATCATCGCCGAAGATATCAAGCCGCCGAGGCTGTACGACTACGTGAACAGGCTGCGCGGCCACTTCGGCCTGCAGATCATCAAGCTGCACAGCACGCAGGTGCGCACCATCTACCACCTGCTGCGCAACAACGAGGTGCTCGCCCTCGCCGTGGACCGCGACGTGACGGGCGACGGCGTCCCTACCATGTTCTTCGACGCGCTCGCCCCCATGCCGCCCGGCGCGGTGGCCCTGGCTCTGCGCACCGGGGCCGCGCTGATCAGCGGGCGGGTCGAGCGCCTGCCCGACAACAGCTCCATGATGACGCTCGACCCGCCCCTGGAGATGGTCAAGACGGGCGACCGCGACCTCGACCTAAAGGTAAACATGCGCAGGCTGGCGCAGCGGTTCGAAGAGTATATCCTGTACAACCCTACCCAGTGGGTAGTGCTGCAGCGCGTCTGGGGCCGCCAACTCACGCCCGAGGGGGAAGTTGCACCCCCGGCTGCCGCCACGGGCGCGGGCCAGGCCCTGCAAGTGCCCGGGGCCATGGCACTGCCCTCTACCCCTCTCGTGGCCGAACACGAACCCGAGCCTGAGAAGCAGCCCGAAGACGCGGGTGCTCCCGCCTGACGGCCTCAGCGCCTTATCAAATCCGCACAGTAGGCGCGCCCTCGCGCTCGCGCTCGTAGTCGCGGCCCGCGAGGTAGATCTCCAGCGGGTGCGGGGCGGGCGCGGCCACGAAGGCGGCTTCCTCCAGATCTTCCTCGCCCTCCGGCTCCGGTACCACGATGTCGGTGTGCTCGGGCCTGGGTGCCAGCAGGAAGAGGTCAAGCGGCGCTTCCGCGGGGGAGGACGGCAGGGTCGGGGGCTGCTGCACGGCCACGCGGGCGCGGACCTGCGTGCCTGTGGCCCACACCACCAGCGTGACCACGCCCAGCAGGACCGCCCACCATATCGCCGCCTCGCCGCCGAACAACCGCTCCAGCAGGCCCGGGGTCGCTGCCTCTTCCACCTTCATGACCACAGGCGCCGTCTCGGGCTGCCGGGTGACCTCGACCTTCTGGCCCGTCTGGTTGGACACCTCGCCCGCCACCAGGCCTACGATCAGGTTGTCCAGGTTCTGCACTGTGAAATCGGTCACATTCTTGTCGGTGTACACGCCCGGTGCGCCTGACACGCCGTTAGCGTAGGTCAGGAAGACGAACTGGCCCTGCGTCACCTGGGCAAACTGGCGGAACACGTACTCGCCCGCCTCGTCCAGGTTGCTCGCGCCCACCGGGAAGACCTTTATTCCCCGTGCCACGGCCTGGCTCAGCAGGACAGGGTAGGGGGTGTCGTTGGCGTAGTCGATGTGGGGAGGGGCGTCGCCCACGAGCACGACCAGGCGCAGGCGCCGGCCCGCGCTGTTGTCGGCCCAGCCCTGCAGGTTGATAGCCTCGCGCAGGCCCTCGTTGACCGACTCGGGGATGTCGCCCCCGCCGCCCGCGTCGACAGAGCGCAGGTACGACGCGAAGGTGTCCACGTTCGAGGTGAAGTCCCAGGTGCGGGTGACGTACTCGTCGCCCAGGTCGCGGTATGCCACCAGGGCGAGGCGCGGGGCGCTGCTGCCGGGAAGCTGTTCGATGCGTGAGGCGATGCTGCCGATGGTGCCCTTGATGCGCTCGATCTCGTCCGACATGCTGCCTGTGGCGTCGAGCAGGAACACGAGGTCGATGCCCACCGGGCCGTTATTGTCCGAGAGGCCGGGCAGGGTGACTTCCGAGTCGAGCTTGCCCACCTCGAGGGTCGTTTCGGCCGATGCTTGCCCGCGGGTCACGACGGCGCGCAGGGACTTGGCCTGCACCACACCCGCCGCCGAAGGGAAGAAGAGCACGCGGCCGTCGCTCACGGTCTGGCCGTCGAACACCTGGCGGTCGCCCTCGTAAAGCTGCACGCGCGCCCCCGCGACGGGCTTCTGGTCCGAGTCAAGCACGCGCAAGAACATGCGCTGCGACACGTCCATACGCTCGACCCCGCCGAGGTAGGGCGAATACTGCTGCAGATAGTCCATGTATTCCTGGAACCTGGCGTTGTCGTCCACCTGCCCGGCTGTGAGCGACGACTGGTACTGCCGGTAGGAGTTGCCCGCGTTCAGGCCTGGCTCGGCGGCACCGGCACCGCCCGCCGCGGGCGCGGACTCGGGCGCGGCGAAACCGGTGGCAGCATCCATCTCCGGGGCCTTTGCTGCGCTCGCGGGCGTGTCGTAAGCGCCGCTGGACCCGGTGGTGGCGGTCGATTCGGCCGCGGGGCCTGATAGGCGCCCGCCGGTCGTGTCGGGTGCAACGCTTTCCGGGGCGCGTTCGCTGGACTCATAGGGACGCCCGTTGTAACTCGGGCCGCTATCTGAGTTCAGACCGTAGCCGATTTTCGAGAACGTGGTGTTCTGCCCGCAGGCGGCGAGCACACCGGGGAGCACGAGGGCGAGGAGTACGACGGTAGCGATTACCTGGAGCCGACTTTTCATCTTACTACCCTCCGCTGGGGCCGCGCCGGCGTGTGGCACGGCGGCATGGTTACGTGCCGAGTAGTAGATGGACGAGTGGGGCGCGCGGAAAGTTCCCGCGCAGGGTTGTCAATTTGAGATTTACTCCGGGTTCAGTCTACGGGACGGCAGGCGCGGCCACGTCGAGCCGGAGGACCATGTCGTCCTCCACGCGCAAGATGCTCAGGCTGGGCGGGTTGATGCCGAAGTCGCTCAGCTTGATGGCTGTGCTGGCCGACGCGGTTAGCTCGCCCGGCGTGACTGCCGCCTCCACGTCCCACGTCACCTGCCGGGTAACGTCGCGCACGGTTAGGTCGCCCGTCATCTTGAAGGTGAAAGTCACGCCCTCGGTCAACTGCAGCGGCATGTCGCTCAAGGTGGCGTTGCGGAACGTGGCGAGGGGGTAGCGCAGCGACTCGAGGTAAGCGCGGCGGATGGCGTTGTCCCTCGAGGAGTCGTCCGTGCGAAGCTGGCTAACGTCTACCACGATCTCGCCCACCTGCGAGGCCGCGGGATTCGCCGGGTCGAACAGGATTTCGCCCGCGACGGCGTTGGTCGTTCCGACCACGGTCACGAGGCCGCGCGCATCGAAGAAGGTCTCGTCCACGGTGTAACTGGCCTGCGAGCGGGCCGAGTCGATGCGGTAGAGCGTGCGGGCAGGCGCGGGAGGCGCGGGCGGTTCGGTCGGGGTGCTCTCGACCGGGGCGACGGTGGGGGATGTTTGCGCCTGGGCGACAGAGGTGGGCTGGAGCGTCGGCGCGGCCGTGGGCGAGGCGGGCAGACTTCCGGCTACCGCGATGGTCGCGGCGGACGGGGGCGTGCTCGACACCTCGACCGGGGCGGTTAGTTGGAGATAGTAGATAAGCGCGGCGCCGGCGAGCAGGGCAAACACG
>DASTEB010000215.1:0-2930 GCA_035710025.1 Chloroflexia bacterium | reverse complement strand
AACAGGGGCGACAGCAGGATGATGCGTGTGAGGTCGACCACCAGCGCCTGCTGCTCGGGCGGCCTGCCGGGGAACAGCACCGCGCCCACAAGCGGCTCTGCGAGGAGGCCGAGCAGCAGCCCGCCCAGGCTGAGCAGCACCGCCGACGCGTTGATCAGCGTCGCGGCGAGGTTCCAGGCCGCGCTCCCGTCGCCCTTCGACATGAGCGAAGTGAACACCGGGATGAAAGCCGAGCCGACGGCGCCGCCGATGATCAGCAGAAACAGGGTATCGGGGATGCGAAAAGCGGCGATGTACGCGTCAAGCTGGTCCGACAGTCCGAACTGCCCGGCGATCACGGCTTCGCGCACAAGCCCCAGCACGCGGGACAGCACAAACGCCCCGCCCACGATAAGCGTGTTCAGGGCGAGGCGCCTGCCCACCCCGGGCGTTGGCGGCGCGGCCTCCGGCTCGGCGACGTCGTCCAGGGGGAGGGCGCGCGTGGCGCGAGCGTCGAGTGCGTCGGGGTTTGTGCCGGTACTATCCAGCGGGTTCTCCGTGCGAAACCGCACGCTACTACGGCTCGTTCAGGTATTGACAGCCCCGGAGGGCGCCTATATACTAACACAACAATTTCACAGCACAAAGGCCGCGAACAGAACTAGTAGCCGCAGAAGCGGGGCAGCAGAGAGCCGGGAAGGGTGAAAGCCGGTGCCTGCGCGGGCGGTGAATGGATCTGGGAGCCGCGCACCGAACTCCACGTGAAAGTAGGCCGCGCCGGACACTCCACCGTTACCACGGAGCCGGGTACAAACCAGGCATTGCCGCCGTCGTCCCACGCGGGCCAGGGCCGGCCCGCCGAGTACCCGCCGAGAGCGGCGCTCGCGCCGAAGCAGGGTGGCACCACGGGTTAGTCACAGCCCCGTCCCTACAGTCGTTGGGACGCGGGCGTTTTTGATTCCATCACCAGAAAGGGAGATACCATGGCTGACACTGCAGACGTCGCAAAGCTCCGGGGCAACACAGACTTGCCCGGGGAACGGACCAAGTACGTGCTGGACGAAGAGTCGATACCGCGCCGATGGTACAACATCCAGGCCGACCTGCCCCAGCCGCTGCCTGCGGTGCTGCACCCGGGCACAGGGCAGCCCATCGGCCCGGCCGACCTCGCGCCCCTCTTCCCGATGGAGATCATCAAGCAGGAGGTATCGCAGGAGCGCTACGTCGACATCCCTTCCGAAGTGGTCGATGTGTTCCGGCTCTTCCGCCCCACTCCCCTGTACCGGGCGCACAGGCTGGAACGGGCGCTCGACACCCCTGCGCGCATCTTCTACAAGTACGAAGGTGTCAGCCCTGTGGGCAGCCATAAGGCCAACACCGCCATCCCCCAGGCCTTCTACAGCAAGGCGGAGGGCGTGAAGCGCCTGTCGACCGAGACGGGCGCGGGCCAGTGGGGAAGCGCGCTCGCCATGGCCACCAGTTTCTACGGCATGGAGTGCCAGGTGTACATGGTGAAGGTGTCGTACGAGCAGAAGCCCTACCGCCGCATCCTGATGGAGCTGTTCGGCGCACGTGTCACCCCCAGCCCCAGCAACGAGACCAACGCCGGGCGCTCGATCCTCGAGCAGGACCCCGAGTCGACCGGCAGCCTGGGCATCGCCATCTCGGAGGCGGTGGAGGACGCCGCGATGCGCGACGACACGAAGTACTCGCTGGGCAGCGTGCTCAATCACGTGCTGATGCACCAGACCATCATCGGGCAGGAAGCGCTCGCCCAGATGGAGATGGCCGGGCACTACCCCGACGTGGTGATCGGCTGCGTGGGCGGAGGCAGCAACTTCGGCGGCATGACCCTGCCGTTCGTGGGCGACAAGCTGATGGGCAAGGCGCCCAACCTACGCGTGGTCGCGGTCGAGCCCGCGGCCTGCCCCACGCTCACCCGCGGGGTGTACGCCTACGACTTCGGTGACACCGCCATGATGGCCCCGATGGTGAAGATGTACACGCTTGGTCACGGCTTCGTGCCGCGGCCAATCCACGCGGGCGGCCTGCGCTACCACGGCGCGGCGCCCATCGTCAGCCATCTGCTGGAGCTTGGGCAGATCGAGGCGGTCGCGGTACATCAGAACGCGGTGTTCGAGGCGGCGGTCCAGTTCGCCCGCACCGAGGGCATCGTGCCCGCGCCCGAGTCGGCCCACGCCATCCGCACAGCCATTGACGAGGCACTCGCCGCGAAGGAAGCGGGCGAGTCGCGCACGATCCTATTCAACCTGAGCGGTCACGGCCACTTCGACCTGGCGGCCTACGACCGCTACCTGCACGGCGACCTTGAAGACTACGAGTACCCCGCAGACGAAGTGGAGGCCGCCCTGGCGAGCCTGCCTTCGGTAGCAAACTGACCTAACACTGACGGCAAAAGAGGGTGCCGGTCAAGCTCCGGCACCCTCACTTCATCCTCGCTGCACTACGGCACGACCGAGAAGCGCACGCTGTACGACGGAGTCGCCGAGCCGTTGGCGTGGATGTCGACCCGGTAAGCGCCGGGTAGCCAGGGCGTATCCTTGCGCAGGGTGAAGCTTGTGTAGTACGTGCCCGCCTGCGCGAACTGGCGCGGCAGCTCGTACAGCAGCGCGCCGTCCGGCCCGTACCACCGCGTGGCGATCGACGTCACGCCGTCCGCGCCGTACTGCGCCTGCACCGCAACCGTGAACGCGTCGGCCGGGCTGTACTCCGTCACGCGCCCTGTTGGAAGTCCGGCCGACACTCCCGCCGCCATGTATGCATCGAGAATGCCCCCCGCGGGTTGAGGCTGGGCGGGCGGCGCGGTAGGCGCAGGGATTGGGGTGGGCGGCACCGGCGTGGGCGGCTCCGGCTCCGACGTGGCAGGTGCGGGCAGCACGTCCGTGGGAGTCGGCGGGGGAGGCTCGGGCGTCGGGCTGGGGGGCACGATA
>DASTEB010000214.1:0-10209 GCA_035710025.1 Chloroflexia bacterium | reverse complement strand
AGAGGAAGTGAACCCGGTAACGTAAGCGCTCCCGCCGCTGTCCACCGCAATCCCCAAGCCCGCGTCACCGGAGGCACCTCCCAGGTAAGTAGAATAGATGAGCGTGCTGCCCGCGGCGCTCAGCTTGCTCACGAACGCATCGTAATTACCACTGAGAGCAGACTGGAGAGGGTTGGCCAGCGGGAAGTTTGGAGAGGAAGTGAACCCGGTAACGTAAGCGCTCCCGCCGCTGTCCACCGCTACTCCATAACCCCGATCAATTGACCAACCGCCCAGGTAGGTGGAATAGACGAGCGCGCTGCCCGTGGCGCTCAGCTTGCTCACGAACGCATCCCACTGACCACCACAAAACGTAGGCTGGAGAGGGTTGGCCAGCGGGAAGTCTGGAGATTGAGTCGATCCGGTAACGTATGCGTTCCCGCCGCTGTCCACCGCAATCCCCAAGCCCTCGTCACCGCTAGAACCTCCCAGGTAGGTGGAGTAGACGAGCGCGCTGCCCGTGGCGCTCAGCTTGCTCACGAACGCATCGCCAATGCTACCATACGTGGGCTGGAGAGGGTTGGCCAACGGGAAGTTCGTGGACAGAGTCAGCCCCGTAACGTATGCGTTCCCGCCGCTGTCCACAGCGATCCCTTGGCCAGTGTCACCGCCAGAACCTCCCAGGTAGGTGGAATAGACGAGCGCGCTGCCCGCGGCGCTCAGCTTGCTCACGAACGCATCGTAATAGCCAGCATGCGTAGGCTGGAGAGGGTTGGCTAGCGGGAAGTTCGTGGAGTGGGTCCACCCGGTAATGTAAGCGTTTCCCCCGCTGTCCACCGCTATCCCGGAACTAATGTCCGCGCCAGAACCGCCAAGGTATGTGGAGTATACGAGGGTGGGGTCAATGGTAAGGGGATAGGCGGCATCGTACCTTTCCGTGCGGAAGCCGATCGTGCCGTCGGCGCGCAGGTCGTACGCCACCCCCACCTTCACCCGCTTGCCTTCGATGTCCTGCCACGCAACCGGTGCCTGCTCGGTTATCGCCCCAGGGCTGCTCTCCCCCAGCATAATCTGCAGGTTGCCTCCCTCGTCTGCCGCCACCCTGTGAGCACCCTCGTAGCTCCACACGATCCTATTCGGGTCCGCTCCCGGTGCTAAAGTGTAAGTCCCCTTCAACTGCCCGCTGCCTGCCCCTTCATAGCGGAGGGTGACGCCCTGGTACAACTCCCGGTAGTCAATGCTCGAATAGGTGGGCAGTCCCGCACTCCACTTCGAGGGGTCGCTCCCTATGAAGTAGTTCACCTTGCCCGGCAACTCCTCCCCACCTGCCACCTGGGCCCCGCTGCTCGCCGCCTCGAACCTCACCTTGAGAACGCTCGGCTGTGACTGCTGTGCGGGCTCTACTCCTCCCCCCGGCTCGGGTGCGGCCAAACCCGGCCCCCGGCTCGAACTCCTCTCTCCATCTCCTCCCCCACCAAGCGCCAGCACCACCTCAGAGGGGGTGAAGTACATGGTGCCGCCAGCTGCGCGTGCAGTGAAGCGCACGGCAGGGTCGGCCTGCCCTGCGTTGGGCTCGAACGACAGCGGCAGCTTACCGAAAGCAGCTTCGACAGCCTCTTCACCCTGCAGCCCTGCTAGCGAGCCGCTGCCGTTCCACCATGTGCCGCCTTGCAGCCCCATGCTGCCGAGCAGCACCATCAAGGCCGCTATCACTGCGAGCGTACCGCGGCGCCGTCGAGCCCCCGCACCAACGCTAACGCTCCACCTGCTCCCCTCTCTGCTACTGCGCCTTGCCATCTCAGCCTCCCGCCTCATCGCGAGACACGACACACTAAGCCCCGCACTCTATCGCCCCACATGGGGAAAGTGCGCGCTCATGTGCCTGGGTGTGTTGACATGCTGCTGCGCCTGGCTCATAACCCCTCCGGGCCTTCACTAGACTAATACGGGTCAGGTTACCGTTGTTTCCGCGCACGCGCAGTATGCAGGCGCCAGCAGACGTCTCTCGCGCGCGTTTGTTGTTTATGCGCTTCTTGACCAGCACGGAGTGGCCTGGTGTGGCGCGGGACACTTGCCAATCTGAGACGAAGTCCGTGACTACGGAATCCAGCGTTTCCCACAGCCACCCCTTCAGGACAGCGGAGCTGGTAGGCACAACATGGGTGTCGCAGTCCCAAAGCCCTAATGTGATCGGGGGCAGCTCCCGCGTTTCTACCTTGCCAGGGGGCGGCGGCGACGCTCGTGCAGGTGGTGCAACTGGTAAGCTGCTACGTTCCGCTCAAATGTTAGCACGACCGATTCGCGCCCGGCGGCGTACCGCAACCGTCCCGTCAACTCCTGTATCTTCGCCTCCAAGGCGGCCTGACGCTCTGACTGTTCAGGGCCCGTTGTATTCATGCCTGCGACTTATGCGAAGCGGAAGGCCCGCCCCCGGCTGGTGTGATCAGCCAGAGGCGAGCCTGCAGGAAATATGCGCGTAAGGGCGTCCGTAGCTGATCTCACCAGCGCTGGCTGCCATTGCTATGTGGCATTGTAGCGGAAGTCGCTTGCCGCCGCGTAGGTTTCCACCTTGTGCGAGGTTGTGGCGGCCACTGAGGTCACAATCTGGTCACAGACCACACATCAGGGGAGGGAACAGGCTATCAGCAAGGCCACGCGCTAGCGCACCAACAGGCACAAAATACTATAGGCTAGGAGCCCGTACTAGAGCTCAGCGGAATCCCGCCTCCGGCACTCTTTTGATTTAGCCTGCCACCTTTGCCCCGTCGGACTGTTCTCGGGCGGTGGCAGTTCCCGCGTTCGCCGTGGACAGGCCGGGGAGCAGGTACTCGTAGGCGCTCAACGCGGCCTTGGCTCCCTCGCCCAGCGCCACAAGCGCCTGCTCTGCGTACACATCGGTTACGTCGCCCGCGGCGAAGATGCCCGGTACGCTTGTGCGGCAGCGAGCGTCTACTTTGATGCGGCCCTGTGCGTCAAGCTCGACTAGGTCCGCCACAAGCTCCGACCGCGGACTAAGGGCCTGCTCCATGAAGATGCCGTCGGTCTCCAGCATCTCTTCGCTGCCGTTCGGAGTGAGCACGCGCAGCCGTTCGGCGTACTGGCCGCCAAGGACCTCGGCCGGCCGGTAACCGTCCAGGAGTGTGACGTTCCCGGAGCCCTGGAGTTTTCTCCCAAGCGGTGTCTCGACGGCGGAATTCAGGTGCCCCACCAGGTATACGTGGGCGGCCACCGTTGCCAGTTCCGCGGCGGCGCGCAGCGCAAGCTCCCCGTCGCCCACTACGGCCACCGTCCTGTCGATGAAGAACTGGGAGTAGCTTATAGCCGAGTAGCACAGGCCGCGCATCATGAACTCTTGCTCACCGGGTATATCCAGGCGCAAGCCGCGCGTGCCGGTGGCGATGATGACGGCGCGCGCCGTGAGGTCCTTGCCTTCCTTTGTGTGGAGCAAGAACCCGCCGTCCGTCTTTTCAACACGCGTCACGCCGTCCATCGACCGCGCGAAATCGAGATACTCAAGCTCGCGCCTGAACTTGTCGACTATTTCGATACCGCGCACGAGCTGGTGCTCGTGGACGAAGGGCAGGTGAAGCTGGTAGTTGGTCTTCCCTCCCAGGTCCCTTGTCACCAGCAGCACGTCTAGCCGCTTGCGAATGCCGTAGATGGTCGCGGTCAGCCCCGCGGGACCTCCGCCGATCACAACCAGGTCATACATCTTGTCACCTCCCGAGGGTGGACGAGCTCTCGTCAGGCGGAGCGGCGATCAGGTTCTGCTCCATCATCGTCTTTGTGAGCCGCCTGGCTCGCTCGATTAACGTACTCGCGTTCTCATAGAGCTGCTCGTAGGTCATTGCCACACGGGCCACGCCCTGCTCCTGCGCCTTCACGCCGACCGCCGCTGCCTCTCGCGCGAACACTTCCCAGTGCTCCATATCGGGCAGTATGTGGTCTTCGTCCAGCTCGTCGCCGATCTGCTCGGCCAGCGCTCCGGCGGCCGCGAAGCACATCTCGTCGGTGATGGTGCGCGCCCGCACGTCAAGCACGCCGCGGAAGATGCCGGGGAAACCGAGCGAATTGTTCACCTGGTTGGGGAAGTCGGAGCGCCCGGTGGCAACGATGGCCGCCCCCGCATCCTTCGCCTCCCACGGCCAGATCTCGGGTACGGGGTTGGCACATGCGAACACGATCGCGTCCCTGTTCATGGTTGACACCCACTCGGGTAGGATCACTCCCGGACCCGATGCGGACAGCGCGATCACCACGTCAGCACCCGCAAGCGCCGCGTTGATTCCTCCCCTGCGCCCCTCAGCGTTTGTCGTCTCGCACAGACGCCACTTATCGACGAACTCCGCCTTGCGCCTGTAGATGTCCTGTCGCTCTTTGTTGAGGATGCCCCTGCTGTCCACCACAAGGCAGTTGCCCGGGTCGGCCCCGCGCGCGAGAACAAGTCGCACACACGCAACGTTGGCCGCACCGCTCCCGATAAACACGATGCGCACGTTGCCGATGTCCTTGCCCACGACCTTGAGCGCGTTGATCAGCGCGGCGAGCGTTACTGTCGCAGTACCCTGTTGGTCGTCGTGCCAGATCGGGATTTCGGCCCGCTCCCTCAAAGTGTCTAGTATGCGGAAGCACTTGGGCTGCGCTATATCCTCCAGGTTGATGCCGCCGAAGGACTGCTGCAGCGTCAGCACGGTCTCGATTATCCGGTCGGGATCCTTCGTGTCGAGCATGATGGGGACGCCGTCAACACCGCCCAGAAACTTGAACAGCAGCGCCTTGCCCTCCATCACCGGCAGCCCGGCGCTCGGGCCGATGTCGCCCAGTCCAAGCACCCTGGTGCCGTCGCTGACTATGCCCACCGAGTTCCACTTGTTGGTGAAGTCGTATACCTTCTCCGGGTCGTCGACGATTGCCCGGCAGGCCGCGGCCACGCCCGGGGTGTACCAGATGGCGAAGTCGTCTATGTCGCGCACGGCGCACTTGACGGCCGTCTCAATCTTGCCCCTGTAGAAAGGGTGGAGCCGCAGGGCATCGCTCGAGGGCTTCGTGGCTTTCGCCAATTGTTCATCAGAATCGACAGATGTTTTCTCTTTCAGCATGTGTGGCCTCCAGAACCGCGGCGTTGGGCTTCCAGGGTAGCACCCGTTGACCTCAAGCTACTTCGGGGCAGGCGCCCGTGGGAGCATGCGGAAGGGCCGGCGCGTAGCCGAAGGCTACGGCTTGGAATGCCGCTCAAGTCTGGTTTCGATCTTACTGTTGTGATAAGGGGTACGATTCTGCGTTGCCCGCCTGTTCGGGAAACACGACGGCTGCGAGAAGTTCGCCCACTGCAATGGGATCGCAGGTAGATGTGCGAAACCGGTGCGTGAGTCGTTTCGGCACAGCGAACTGACCGGTGCCAGGCGCGCGAAATAACGAGTCGGCTATGGACTCGCCGTCCGAGACGCGCACTCAGGTTGCGCCGGTAACAAAATTGCGACACGTGCCGTGGGGGGCGACGCATGGCGATTCTCCCCTTCCACATACGCGAGTTCTTGTATGTGGTTTCTGGGCGAGAAAACTAGGTCAGGCCCAGAGGAGCCTGGCTCGCTGCGTCGCGAGGCACTACCAGTATACGACTAACCGAAGCGCGGCACAAGATGCGCCGCGTGGTTTGGCGCGGCTGACTCATTGCCCCCATCGTCGATGGCGCCGCGATTGACGCGCCCGCCCCCATCCTATATGATTCAGGCCATGCAGACCTCGACGCAGACGCCGGCGGAGGTGACCGCTCGCGCCAAACGTGAGCCTCTACCTCTATTGCTTCTCAAGGCTATGCGCCCGAAGCAGTGGACGAAAAATGTCCTACTGTTTGCGGGCCTTTTATTTGCGCTCGAGTTCACCAACCCGACATCTATAGCTCGCGCATTCGCGGGCTTCGTGCTGTTCTGCGTCTACTCCAGCGCGGTCTACATCATGAACGACGTGCGCGACCGCGAAAAGGACAAGCTGAACGCACGCACGCGCAACCGGCCCATCGCGTCGGGCGCGCTCAGCCCGGGCGCTGCGATCGCGGCCGTCGTGGTAATGCTGCCGATCGCGCTCGTGCTGGGTTACCTGCTGAACCCGTGGTTTGCCCTGGTGGCCGTGGTATACATGGCGAAGGACGTGGGCTATTCATTCGGGCTGAAGAACGTCGTCATCCTCGACGTTTTCTTGATAGCCGTGGGGTTCACACTCCGCGCCGCCGCCGGAGCGCTGGCGATCCAGGTTGAGATTTCACCGTGGCTCTATGTGGTCACCACGCTGGGCGCGCTCTTCCTAGCTCTCAACAAGCGCAAGCACGAGGTGCTGCTGCTCGCCGAGAACGCGTCGAGCCACCGGCCCGTGCTGGGCGAGTATTCGGCCGCGCTGATTGACGAGATGTTGGCTGTTATCACCGCCAGCACAGTGATGGCCTATTCGCTCTATACGTTCACTGCCGAGAACTTGCCCCCACGCCTTCGCGAGAACCACCTGATGATGCTCACCATCCCCTTCGTACTGTACGGCATCTTCCGCTATCTCTACCTCGTGTACCAGCGCAACGAGGGCAGCAGCCCCGAAGAAGCGCTCTTCCGTGACAAGCCGCTTCTGATTTGCGTGGTCCTGTGGGCTGTCACGGCCGCCGGACTGCTTTTCTACTTCCGTTAGTCGGTGCAGGAAATCGAGCGGATTCACGCACAAAATGGTATAATTGGGAGTACCGGCGGCGGACGAAGTCGCCGGTTTGATGCTCTTTATTGTGGGTCTAAGTAGCTAGAGTAGAGGAGTAAAGCGTGAGCATCCAGTCCACCGTCGAACCCGTCGCTCGTCTGATTGACGAGCTTAACCGGCTACCCGGCATCGGGCCAAAGAGCGCCGCCCGGCTGGCCTTTTTCCTACTTAAGAGTCCCAAGGAGCAGACACAGGCGCTCGCCGAGGCCATCCTCGACATGAAGGAGCGCATCGTTTTCTGCTCGGTATGCTTCAACATCACCGAGGAGGACCCCTGCTCCATCTGCCAGGATGCAAGTCGCGACCGCTCGAAGATTTGCGTTGTCGAGGAGCCGCTCGACGTGATCGCGATCGAGCGCACCAACGACTACCGCGGCCTGTACCACGTGCTGCACGGCGCGCTTAACTATATGGAAGGAGTAACCCCTCAGCAGCTCAAGATCGACGAGCTGATGAAGCGGGCCACCGGCGGCGAGGTTGACGAAGTAATCCTTGCCACCAACGCCACCACCGAAGGCGACGCAACGGCCATGCTGATCAACCGCCAGCTTGCAAAGCTCGGTGTCCGCACCACGCGCATCGCCCGCGGCCTCCCCATGGGCGGCGACCTGGAATACGCGGACGAAGTGACTTTGAGCCGCGCGCTCGAGGGACGGCGGGAGATGTAATGGGGCTCCGGACACGATCCCCCTATGGCTTTTCCAGTACCTCGCGCATCTCTACGTCTGCGTAGGTCGCCGTGCCGGTGCCTGTGGCGCGTAACCAGATAACCGCTCGGCCTACGCTATCGGGTGTCTTCAGCGCGAACGCTCTGGCGCTTTCCCCCTCGTCCTGAGAACAAGGGAAGCCTGCGCCCCAGGGGAACGTTTCCAGGAACTGGCCGTCGCGCGCGTATAGGGAAACGTACACCCTCTGCTCTCCACTCAAGCCCTGCGCCCCGCATCTAAACCTCATGACGTACAGCCGCCCCGGTACAATTCGGTCGGTTGTGAGCGTTACATTGACCTGGGACTTAGAGGATGGGCTGAGGGTGAACCCGTCGGCCCGGGAGCGCAGCGCCGTTCCCGGCCAGAGAAGCCACCTGTCTCGCGTAATATCGAGGGAGAGTGGGTCTTCCCCGGCAACGGGAAGCTGGGTGGAACGGGCAGGCGCAAGGATGTTGGGGCCCAGGCCAGAACGTTGGAACGAGGGGTCGACCAGGCTGCGCGTTGCGACGAGGCCAGGCTGCGCCGGCGTGGCAACGCGCAACAATGTGTTCACTTGATCCCTGATCGGCTGCGGCTGCCTGGCACGCAGCAGCGCCACACCTTGGAATTCCGTCTCGTGCAGGCCCGCTTCTTCGATACCCGCGAAAGGCGCTTGTCCGGGCATCCAACTGTATACCGCGCCCCACACCGCGCCGTTCTGCGATTCTACCCTGCTAACTATGCTCTCCGTCAGGCGGCTGCCGTCGACCACTGTAATATCGGCGTTGTACAGCCAGAAGTAATAGTGCAGTCCATCAACGCCAACGACACTGGGGGGCTCGGGCTTAATTCCCCACATGCCGAGCACTAGTACGAGCGAACCGGCAGGGCTTTGCGAGATGATGTGCCGGGCTACCTGGCGATAGTCAGTAGGCACTCGCTTCGGAGCCTCGTAGGAGGCTGCCAGCGCGGGCGTGGTGCGCGCCACGAGTAGCAGCACGCACACGGCGAAGGCGGCACGACTTGACCACGCTAAAGGTGCCCGCAAACGCGCAAGCAGCGACGCTGCACTGTCGAGGCCCACAGCCAGCAGGAGCACACAGCCGAGGTACACGAACGAGAAGTAGCGGACTTCGAGCTTCAGGGTCGCCTCACCCGCATACAGCCAGAAGCCCACAACCGGCGCTATGGGCCATAACAGAAGTAGTAGGCCTTCTCGCCGGAGCCGGCGCCGCGCTACCCACACTATGCCTGTGACTATTCCAATCGCAACCAGCGCAAGCCACAGGTCCGTAAGGCCAAGTTGCTCGAATAGCGTCTGTACGTCGTGCCACTGCACTTCATATCCCTTTGGCAGGCGGTTGAAGCCGATACCGGGGTTCTGGGTGAATGCTATGAAGCTGGGGATCCACGGAAGATAGCAGAGCAGCACGAGCGCCGCTGTGGCCGCGGCCCAGAACCACTGCCGAGCAACGCGGCGGAGCTCCGCCTGCCTCACGTCGAGAGGGGAGCGGCGTAGCCCCGAGATCGTCTCCAGTAGCAGCACGACGCAGATGAAAGCGGCTACGGGGGCCGAACAAGCAAATGAGAGGTACCCCGTATAGAGCAACAGCACAGTCGTTCCCGCAAGGGCCAACCAATAGCGTGCCGCCCCGCGACGAACGGCTTGAAGCGCAAAGAGCGCCTGCAGTGTGCCGAAGAGCATCATTAGCGTATAGGGTCGGGCCTCCTGACTGTAAAACACGGTGAAGGGCGCGATCGCAAGGAAAAGTGCAGCGGCCAGCCCGACGCGGCTTCCTCCAACAGCCTTGCCCAGGAGGTACATAGCAGGCACGTTCAGTGCCCCTGCAAGCGCGAACGGCAGGCGGACGGCTGCTTCGCTGCCTCCGAGGCCGCGGAGCGACCAGGTCAGGAGATATGCGAGGGGAGTGTGATCCTGCCACTGACCAAGGAAGTCAAGCACTTCGCGAGCGCTACCCATACGTACGGGTGCTGCGCTAACCAACTCGTCGAACCATAAGCTACGGTCACCCAGATTGTAGAGGCGCAGCAGAGTGGCGAGAATGAAGAGCGCGCCCACCGCGGCGGCAGGGCTAAGCAGAATTGTTGAGATACGGCCTGCGCGGTGCGTATCGTGCGCACGCGCCGAGACGTAATCGTCGGGTGAGGTGGAGGCTGGAGTTGTCGCGGGGCTATGCATTTGCCATAGGTAGATGAAGATGTGCCGCAACCGCCTGCGCGGCTTTGACGCTCGGCCGCCACTGAGGCAAGGCGACGACGATGGCAGGTCCGTGAGGGCCATTATACCGCAGCGAGCGCTGGCTGGGCCCACGCCGTCCGGCGATCGGTGCCCGGATATCGCGCCGAAGGTTCGCGAGAATTTCGTCCAAAATTACGCGGATTTTCCTTGACATCGGCATACCGGTTTCGTATAATTACTGAGGTCGGAGCAATACCGGCCCACAAGACAAAAGGGGGACCTGCGATACAGCAATAACCACAGCAAGGCGCAAGTCAAGCGAATGGTTGCCGTGTCGCCGGTGGGAGACCACCGGTCTCTGTTTGTCTCAGGGGAACCTTAACAATTGAAGAGTGGTGAAGAAGACAAAAACCATAAGTCAGTTCTTCCAGACGTACTGATTGGAAGTCTGTGTGACAGATTTCCGAATCTTTGTTTGGAGAGTTTGATCCTGGCTCAGGACAAACGCTGGCGGCGTGCTTAACACATGCAAGTCGAACGGGCATTCTTCGGAATGCTAGTGGCGGACGGGTGAGTAACACGTAGATAACCTGCCCTTGGGTGGGGAAT
>DASTEB010000213.1:0-2265 GCA_035710025.1 Chloroflexia bacterium | reverse complement strand
GACTCTGCCGCCTGGGCCGCGTAGAACGCCTGCGAGGTGCTGCCTGTGGTATCCGCGCTCGGCGGAACCGGTGCGTGAGTGGGTCGCCCCTGCCGCGGGCGAGGGGGCGCGGTAGTCTCGATTTCTGCTTCCATGTTGCCGTACCTGTCCAACAAAAAACCCCGGTTGCTCAGCAGCTACCAGGGCAGGGGTGGGACGAGGGACGGCGCAGCGGGGCGCACCCTCGGGCCGGGCGCGGCGGCCCGGAACGCGGTGCGCTGCCCGCGGCCCGGCGAGGGGGTTGGGGGGCGCACGGCGGCGCGTGGGCGGCCGTGACACGGCACTGACTTTCTTCCATCCGGACTGTAACCGTCGGCCCCGGCATCCCACCGGGTCCTGCCTTGCGGCTCGCGGGCTTGGCCTACGCCATACCGCCGATCGGGAATTTCACCCTGCCCTGAAAGTCTGCGTGTATGCGGTTGTCGGGTTAAGTATATGCCAGGATGTTCGCGAGCGTCAAGGTATGGGGAGGCGATTGGGCTGGGAGCCTCACGCCAGCCCGCGAAGCGGGCGGCATAAAGTAGCCCAGGGCGCAAGCCCTGGGATGAGTGCCAATAAGAACAGCGAGCCCGCGTAGGCGGGCGACGTCGAACCGCGCCGGGCGCAAGACCGGGCGGGACCTCCTGCAGAATCGACCAACCATCACCGGCACGGCACACGAAAGGGGGTCGTTTCGGTGCGCCTGTTACTCAATAACATGGCCCACGCCGCAACGAGTCAGGTGCTCCCAGGCTCGCGCCCGGTTCGCGGTATGCCGCCCGCCTGCGCGGGCTCTGGGATTACTATGGGCCTCATCCCAGGGCTTGCGCCCTGGGCTACTTTATGCCGCCCGCCTGCGCGGGCTTCGGCCGGGCACTTCGTGCCGGCCACCTCAAGGAAAGTTGGAGCTGGTTGGTGTCACCATCTCATAGAGAGACAGTCCGGCGCAGGCCGGACTTCGTAATTGTAGCCCGCGAATTCATTCGCCGGGCGCTCTCCGGGCGCCGCGACCTCTCCAACTCGCACGCATGCACGACATGCGAAAGGGGGCACCCTCTACGCGAAGGTTCCCCCTCAATTGCCGCCGTTGGTCGCTAGGCTTCGATGTGCTCCAGGGCGCGGCGGGCGTAGTCAGCGAAGTCGGGCGGGTATTCGTGGCGGGTGTTGGGGATGACCTCAAGCCCGGTGGGGATGCCGCCCTCGTTCAGCATCTCCACTATGCGGCGGATTCCGTCGTGTGGGATGGTGTCGTCGGCCTCGCCGAACATGACGTAGCCGCGCAGCCCGCGCCCCGCCGCCTTCTCGATCAGCGGCGCCCACACCTCGGGCTCGCTGTCGTTGATGCTGGGTCCGCCGGGGCCGAGCAGCACGAACCCCTTGACAGGGATGGTGCCCGTCAGCGCGGCCCGCAGCGCCGTCTCGCCGCCCATCGAGAAGCCCGCAAGCACAACCCGCTTCGGGTCGACGCTGTGCCCCGACACCAGCGCGGCGTAGTGCTCGCCAAGCTCGCGCAGGGCCGTCTCCTGGTTGTCCCAGATGAACGTGGTGGGACCTGACATCTGCGACGACTGCAGCGCCGCCAGCGCCCAGCCCATGTCGAGCGCCGGGCGCCACCCGCGCATCGTCTGCTGGATGTTCGAGCCGTTGCCGTGCAGGGCAATCACCACCGGGCAGGGGTTCATGGGCAGGCACCCGCCCTCCGGCTCTACAACTTCCATCTGAGGGCCGACGTAGGCCGCGGCCGACATCTTGATGCTCTCCTCGGCCAGCCGCTCGAACTCGGGGTTGCCCTGGAGTGACTGCCACGACGGGCTCCGCCGTAGCACTTCCTCGCCGTGCCACAATCCTCGGTCCAGCGACTCGCGGATGAGGCTCAGCGCAAGTTCGGTCTGCCCGGTGCGTGCGGCCATGCACGAGCGCAGGTAGAGCACCTCGTACTCCTGGGCGCGGTCGGTGAAGCGCTCACCCTCGGCCGTGAGCAGGTCGTACATCTCGCCGTACTTCTGCTCGTTGTACAGGGCCATCACCTCTGCATGGAAGTCTTCGTAAGTGCGCGTATCCATGTCTAATACCTCCAATTGCTCTCTGTGATGCTATCTACCCGCCGGTACCAGCTTGTGCACGGCCGGTATGACCTGCTCGGCCAGTACGTCGAACGCGCCCGGTATGTGGGCGATGGACGTGTTGAAGATGGCGTGGTCGGTGCCCGCCTCGGCCAGCGCGTGGAAGTGCTCGATCGCCTGGGCC
>DASTEB010000212.1:0-11787 GCA_035710025.1 Chloroflexia bacterium | reverse complement strand
AGGAGGAAGGGGCTTTCCTCGATGATGGGATGCTGTTGGTAGTCGAGCTTCTTGAACAGGGCGAGCAGGCCGAAGTAGGCTACGTAGTCGCGGTCGGTGGGGCGGTGCTCGGCGCGCACGTGTGCTGTGTCGGCGCGGCCGAACAGGTTCACGGGCAGGTTGCTCGCCTCGACGTAGAGGCGCGTGGCCTCTATCAAGGGATCAAACGCCGGGGAGTTGTCGGTGCCCGTCTCCCACGGGTGCAGGCACAACGCCAGCCCCTCGCCCCACGGGTCGCGCTCGGAGAGCAGCCAGCGGTGGAATGCCCAGAGCCCCCGGCTGAACTCGAGGAAGTCGGCGGCATGGTCCGCGCGCTCGGCCTCGGTCAGCTTGAGGAAGATGTCGTGCGCGCACAGGCCCATGATGGGCGGCTGGGTGATGCTCGACGTGCGCAGGCGGGTGGGGCCGGAGATGTCCGGCGTGACGCCCCAGTCGGTCGGGCCGGGGCGGTAGCTTCCCTCTGGATTACCGGCAGGCCCCGGCACGAAGCGTATCTGTGGCAGCATGCCGTTTGACCACCGGCACGCGAAGATCGAGTGCATCTCGTTGAGGGCGCGCCTCTTGCCGTACGCCAGCCCACCCGTCTGCGCCGCCATGCCGCTACCCTCCACACCGTAGTCCTGTGCCCGGTAAAGCACGAGTATTGAACCCCAAGGCACCGGGCTTGTCAAGCGTGAGCCGGAGACGAAGCACAAAGGCGCAAAGACGCAAAGGATTAGTTGAACCCAGAGACGCAGAGGGAACGAAGGAACGCAGAGATCCTATTGGGGTTTGGCAACCAAGCCACCTTCTGTACCAATCCCCAACAATTAACTCTGCGTTACCTCTGCGCCCTCTGCGCCTCTGCGGTTCAATCATTCCATCTTTGTGTCTTTGCGCCTTTGCGTTTCGTCCCGATAGCAGCGGCTATTGACGCATGCGCGCTTCTCGTTTACAATCGTCGGACAGGCACACTGTACCGTAGTATCGTGACCGGCCGGCGAGTCGCCGGTTGGCATTTATCCCCTCGCGACCGGCATGGGATATCACATCTGCCGGGGCCAATTGTACGGGTGAGATACAGCCGCAGGTACGCACGTGCTACCCCGCTACCACACCGTACAACCGGCAGACAAACCCCCGGCCTGCCCGGCAGGCCCAACCGCGCCCGTGCCATGCCGTCCAACTCGTCTTCCGACCGGTCACCCAAAAGGAGGAAGTCAATGAGGACATCGAAGTCACGGAATCCACGGCGGACCAACGTACTCTTCATCTTCTCGCTCGTGCTCGTGCTGGTGCTCGGGGCCTGCGGCGGTGGGCAAGCCCCGGCCCCGACCGCTACCACGGGCGCGCCGCCTGCCGGGGCCGAGCCGACAGCCACCACGGCAATGGCCGAGGAGGCAACCCCCACCACGGCGATGGCCGAAGAAGCCACACCGACCACGGCTGCCGCGGGCGGCGACGCGGGCGAGATCATATGGCTGTCGACGCAGCTGCGGCCGGTAGAAGAAGGCGAGAAGCTGCGCAACGTCGTCCTGGCCGACTTCCCGGGCCAGGTAGAGTATATCCCCGAGGACACGGCCCCCTTCGTCGACCGCCTGCTGGCGGAGACAAAGGGCGGTAACGTCACCATCTCGCTCGTGGGCGGCCTGCATGGTGACTTCCCGCCGTTCATCGAAGAAGGCATCATGGCCGACCTGTCGGACCTAGCCACCAAGGCGGCCGACATGGGCGTGAGCGAAGACTTCATGGAGCTAGGCAAGATGGGTACTGACCAGCAGTACTACATCCCCTGGATGCAGGCTACCTACGTAGGCGCGGCCAACAAGGAAGCGCTCGCGCACCTGCCCGAGGGCGCCGACGTCAACAAGCTGACCTACGACCAGCTCAAGGAGTGGGCGGCCAACATCCAGACTGCTACCGGCGAGCGCAAGTTCGGCCTGCCGGGCGGTCCAAGCGGCCTGATCCACCGCATCTTCCAGGGCTACCTCTACCCGGCATACACCGGGCGCAACATCACCATGTACGCCTCGCCCGAGGCGGTGGAGATGTGGACCTACGTTAAGGACCTGTGGCAGTACGCCAACCCTCAGTCGGTGAGCTATGAGTTCATGCAAGAGCCTCTGCTGTCGGGCGAGGTATGGGTGACGATGGACCACGTCGCCCGCCTGCGCAACGCCGTGACCGAACGGCCCGACGACTTCGTGCTCTTCCCCGCGCCGAGCGGGCCGAAGGGCCTGGCCTACATGCCGGTGCTCGCGGGCCTCGGCATCCCGGAGAACGCCCCGAACCGCGAGGGCGCCGAGCAGCTGATCGAGTACCTGCTCCAGCCCGAGCAGCAGGCCGCCACGGCGCGCGAGGTGGCATTCTTCCCTGTGACGGACGCCGAGCTTCCGACCGACCTGCCGCCGGGCGTGAAGATGATCAGCGAAGCGGTCGTCGCGCAGACCACCGCCGACAACGCGATAGTGTCGCTGCTGCCGGTGGGCCTGGGCGCGAAGGGTGGCGAGTTCAACAAGATATTCCTCGACACCTTCCAGCGCATCGTGATCAGGGGCGAGGACATCCAGACCGTGCTCAACGAGCAGGCCGCGATGCTGCAGACGATCATGAACGACGCCAACGCGAAGTGCTGGTCGCCCGACCCGCCGAGCGACGGCCCCTGTCAGGTGCAGGCGCAGCCGTAGTCTATCGTGAATACCTGCTTAGTGCGCGGGGTGTGCCTGCATCCCGCGCACTACGCTCCCCTTCAGCAAGGAGGCAGAGGTGAGTGTCACGGATCGCGCCGAAGATGCTGCCGTAGGGCGGCAACGAAGCGTGCCTCTGTCTGAGGTCGGGCCAACCGAGGAAGAGGCCCCGCGCCGCAGACGCCGGACCAACCTGGCCCCGTACGTGCTGCTGCTGCCGTCGGTCATCTTCCTGCTGGTGTTCTTCATGTGGCCCATGGTCGAGTCGCTCATACTCGCCTTCCAGACCACACGAGGCGCGTGGACGCTGGACAACTTCCGGAACATGACGCGCGACCTCTACTTCTGGGATTCGGTGCGCAACACATTGCTGCTGCTGGTGATCATCGTGCCGCTGCAGGTGGTGCTGGCGCTCATCATGGCGCTGATCGTCAACGTGGGTCTGCGCTTCTCGGGGTTCTTCCTGTACGTGTGGACCATCCCCCTCGCCATCTCCGACCTTGCCGCCGGTATCGTGTGGCTGTCGATCTTCACAGAGCGCGGCTACATCAACTCGGTGCTGAGCGAGATGGGGTTCATCGACAGGCCCATCTCGTTCCTGAGCTACGAGAACCCGGGCGGCATCATCACGGCTATCGTGGCGGCCGAGGTATGGCGCGCCACCGCGATCGTGATGGTGCTGCTGGTGGCGGGCCTGCAAATGATACCGAAGGACTACGGCGAGGCGGCCTCGGTGCTCGGGGCCAACGGCTGGCAGCGCCTGCGGCACGTGACGCTGCCCCTGCTCAAGCCTAATTTGCAGGTGGCCCTCATACTGCGCACCATCCTGGCTTTCCAGGTGTTCGCCGTGGTGGTCGCGCTTGCCGGGCGCACCATGCCCGTGCTGGCCGAAGAGGCCTACTACTGGTACAACAACCGGAATCTGCAAATCGCGGCGAGTTACGCCGTGCTGATTCTCGTGCTGTCCATCGTCAATACTGCAATCTACCTGCGCTTGCTGCGCAGCAACACCGAGGTCAGCTAGCAGTAGGCAGTAGGCAGAGTGATGCGTGAGGCGTGATGCGTGATGCATGAGTTCTACATTCAGTGTTGAAGCATCACGAAACAAGGGAGCGAACATGGGCCGAATGAGCGAGAGCGACGGACAAGTTGACGGCATCGTAGCTAACGTCGCCGGCACCAATCCGCAGCCATTCATCACGTCGCGAAGTCTGGGGAGGATGGCGCTCTACGTACTGGCGGTGATGCTCACCCTGTGGATCTTGATACCGATCTACCTGATTACGGCGGCGTCGTTCAGTACGCGCCAGGCGGTGTACAACTGGCCCAAGGACCTGTTCCCCAACCCCATCTCGCTCGACACGATGATGTTCTTCCTCAACTCGCACGGGGTGCTGGACGCTGCGCGCAACAGCGTGATCGTGGGGTTCATGACGCTGGCCCTGTCGCTGATCATCGGCGCGCCCGCCGGGTACGCACTGGCCCGCCACATCTTCCCGGGGCGCGACGTGTACCGGCTGGTGATTCTAACAACCCGCGCTTTCCCCATCGTCATCCTGTCGATACCGCTGGCGGTCACGTTCATCAACTGGCGGCTGTACGACACCCTGTGGGCCGTGGCGATAGTGCATACGGCGCTTGCCCTGCCGCAAACCATCCTGGTGACGAGCAGCATCTTCATCAGCGTGCCCAACGAGCTTGAGGAGGCGGCGCTGACGCTGGGCTGCCGCCGGGTCGAGGCGTTCCTGCGGGTGGTGCTGCCGATGTCGCTGCCGGGGCTGGCGGCCGCCTCGATCTTCGCTTTCGTGCTGTCGTGGAACGAGGTATTCGGCGCGACCATCCTGACGGTGCGCAACCGCACCCTGCCCGCGCACGTGCTCACCTTCCTGAAGGATTCGCCGCTGCCCGTGAGGTTCGCGGGGGGCTTCGCGCTGATTATCCCATCGCTCGTCTTCATCTTCATCATCCGCCGCTACCTGCTAAATATGTGGGGCAGGGTGGTGAAGTAGGTTTCGCGCTGCGCGCGTGCGCGGCAGGCACTGGAGAGGCTAATGGCAGAGATCCGTCTGGAGAAAGTGCTCAAGCTTTTCGGCAAGGTAAGGGCCGTGGACGGCGTGAGCCTGACCATCAAGGACCACGAGTTCATGGTGCTGCTCGGGCCGTCGGGGTGCGGCAAGACCACGCTGCTGCGCTGCCTGGCGGGCCTCGAACTGCCGGACGCGGGCAAGATCTACATCGGCGACAGGGACGTGACCGACTGGGAGCCGCGCAGGCGCAACCTCGCCATGGTCTTCCAGAGCTACGCTGTCTTCCCGCATCTCACCGTGTTCGACAACATCGCCTTCGGCCTGAAGATGCAGAAGCGCCCGAAGAGCGAGATCGAAACGCGGGTGAAGCAGGCCGCGACCATGCTCGAGGTCGAGCCGTACCTGGAACGCCACCCCGCGCAGCTGAGCGGCGGGCAGCGCCAGCGCGTGGCCGTGGCCCGGGCGCTGGTGATGAACGCGCAGGTGCTGCTGATGGACGAGCCACTGAGCAACCTCGACGCGCTGCTGCGCATCCAGATGCGCGCCGAACTCAAGCGCCTGCTGCAAGAGGTACAGGCCACCACCGTGTACGTGACGCACGACCAGGTGGAGGCGCTCAGCATGGGCGACCGGATCGCGGTCATGCGCAGCGGGCGGATCGTGCAGGTAGACGAGCCGATGAAGGTGTACTCCGAGCCTGAGGACATATTCGTGGGCGGGTTCATTGGCAACCCGCCCATGAACTTCCTCAAAGGCAAGGTGGAGCAAAACGGCGCCGGGCCGGTGATCAACATTGAGGGGCAGCACCTGCCCGCGCCCCCGGCCCTCTCCCACATGGTGGGACAGCCGGTCACGCTGGGTATCCGCGCCGAAAACGTGCAGACGCTCAACACTCCCCAGGACGGGGCCATCCCTGCCCGCGTGCTGGTGGTCGAGCCGCTCGGCTCGCACCTGCTGCTCACCATGCAGGTGGGCGACCAGAGCCTCAAGGTGACGACGCCCACAGACTTCCCCGCGCAGACCGACGACCGGCTCTGGCTGCAGCCCGACTACGGCAAGGCGCGCTGGCTCGACCCGGAGTCAGGCTCGGCCCTGCTGATGGACGGAGGTGAGGCGCGCCGCGCGAGCTAGCCGCCTGAACGGCGCTCCAAGCGCAGGTACACCACTCCTCGCGCGTCGATGTAGATGGCGCCGGGCGTCTGCACGATGCGGATCATCACGCTTTCGCAGGCCGGGCACCGCAGCACAACGCCGGGCGCCTGCGTAAAGGCCAGCAGCGTACCGATCTCACCCTCGCGGCCGCAGTTGTTGCACTCGGTCGGGCTGGCCGTCATCTCGACGCCGAACACCTCGTACAGCAGGCCCGCCGCGGCGTTACCGTCGAGCATTAGAGCGCGGTTGATGTCGGCTGCTGCGGGCGATGCGCCGTGCGCGCTCTGCGTGTTGCCATCCATGCCGGTTTCTCCTCTCGCGTGTTGCTACGCGCCGGTCGGGCCGAAGCGTTCGGTGCGGATGTTGGCGGGGGGAATGCCGCTCTCCTTCAACGCACCCGCCACGGCTTCCACAAGCAGGGTCGGCCCGCAGATGTAGGCGAGGGGCACCTGTCCCAACGGAGCGGCCACTTCCTCGAGCATCTGCCTGTCGATGCGCCGCGAATAGCCCTGCCAGCCGGGCGGCTGCGCTCGGGTAAAGGTGTGGAACACCCGGAGGCCGCCGTCCTCAGCCTGCAGGCGGTCCAGCTCACCGGCGTAGATTACGTCCTCGGGCGTGCGCGAGCTGTAGAGGAGATGGGTGGGCACGGTCGACCCGGCGGCACGGCGGTGGCGGATCATGGACATCAACGGCACAACGCCCGAGCCGCCCGCCACGAGCAGCAGCGGGCCGCCGAGCGCCGCCTCCCACACGAAGTAGCCCCCGATGGGTCCGCGCACCTCGACAAGGTCGCCCTCGACCAGCACGTCATGCATGTACGTCGAGACCTCGCCGTCCTCCACGAGCTCGACGGTGAGGTCGATCTCGCCAGCGCGCTCGGGTTCGGAGCCGATAGAGTAACTGCGCTGGGCGCGGTAGCCGTCGGGCGCGGTCAGCCGCATGTCGTAATGCTGGCCCGGGCGGTGCTTCACCCAGGCAGGCAGCGCAAGGGTGAACGACTTCACCTTCGGCGTTTCCTGCCGTATCGCTCTGACCGTGGCTATCTGCCACTCGAGGCCGCGGTTCATTCGGTAGTCTCCAGTGTTAGCGGGCGGATGCCGTCAGTCTCCGCTGTACCGCTCCTCTTTCCAGGGGTCGCCGTGGTTGTGGTAGCCGAAGGACTCCCAGAACCCGCGCCTGTCCACCTCGAGCAGCCTCAGGCCCCTGATCCACTTGGCGCTCTTCCAGAAGTAGAGGTGCGGCACCACGAGGCGGGCAGGGCCGCCGTGCTCGGGGGCGAGGGGCTTGCCGTCGTAGTTGTAGGCCACGAACGCCTGCCCGTTGACCACGTCGGTGAGCGGCAGGTTGGTGGTGTATCCACCGTCGCAGTAGGCGAGCACGTGCATCGCCAGCCGGTCGAGATCCACGTGCTCGAACAGGGTGTCGAGGCTCACGCCCTGCCAGCGCGTGTCGAGTTTGGACCAGGTGGTCACGCAGTGGATGTCGACCACGAACTCCTGCGAAGGTAGACGCAGGAACTCGTCCCAGGACCACGCTACCGGCTCCCGCACGAGGCCCTCGACGGTGAAGCTCCACCTGTCGAGCGGCGTGTGGGGCGTGGGCCCGGCGGAGAGCACGGGGAAATCGGTCACCACGTGCTGGCCCGGCGGCACGCGATCGGCGACGTCGGGTTGGCGGCGCCTGCCCGTAAACCCTCGCGAAATGAAGTTGTCGGTCATGCTCGATGTCCTCCGGCTGTCCGCACCCGGCGGCAAGTACCCCGGGCGCCGGTTGCCTGTGATAGCAGCAGCGCACTGCCCTGCACCCCTGAAGAGGTGGCACACTAGTTTAGTTTGTCGAAGGCGGAAAATGTTACACTGCCCGGCCGGTGCCCTATCGGATATAATTGGGGCCAACGCTGCCCGGCGCGGCGATTCGCAGGATATGCTAAGATAGAGGACCACAGCCGCGAACCGGCTCTGGGCCGCGACCGGCCTTTCTTCAGTATTGCGCCCTCGCTCAGGTCAGTCCCAATCTATGTAATGGGGCCTGCTCGCTGTAGGCTCCGGCGGCTATTGTCATTCCTTTTCGCGTATCGGGAGGAGAGCACCAATGAAAGGCGTGCGGGTTATTTTCGTACACGGCATCTCGCCGTCGGTCATCACCTGGGACTACTCGGCCGCGCTCACCCAGATGATAAGATCCAGGCTGGTAAACAAGGGCGTCATCCCTGTAGACGCGACGCCCGACGAGGTCGAGCAGATCGTCAGCTTCGACCACGTGAACTATTCGGGCATCGGCAGCGACGAGGAGACCGAGCTGTTCGCCGCGTACGAGGCCGAGACCAAGAAGCTGTACAACTTTGTCTACCGGCTGAGCAAGGTAGCAGGGCTTGACAAGGTGCGCCGCCAGATCATCACTTCGATAAGCGACGTGATGGTGTACGAGTCCGACTACTGGCGCCCGATTATCCAGGGCATGGTGGTCGACAAAATCAGGCCGTACGTGGGCACGGGCGACGCGGTATCGCTCGTGGCGCACAGCCTCGGGTCGGTGGTGACGTTCGACACGATCCACGAGAACGTGCACGGCAACGCCGAGTGGGCAGCGGCCGGCTTCCGCCCCACCAACCTGTTCACCATGGGATCGCCACTGGCGCTGTTCACCCTCGACCTGGACCACGTGACGGGCCAGCCCAACCACAGGCACAAGGGCAGCGGCGAGGGCGAGCAGCTTCTGGAGGAGGGGGGTGTCTGGTACAACTTTCTCGACGCGCAGGACATCATCGCCTACCCCCTGGAGATTCTGTTCGAGACATTGTTCAAGATCGAGGACATCGTGGTGCAGACGGGCACCAACCCGCGCAAGGCACACGATGGCTACTGGCAGAACGACGAGGTGGCCGACGTGATCGCCGAAAGGCTGAAGATGGACTACCAGCGCATCAACACGCGCCCGTCGGAGGAGGAAGAAGAGGAGCGGGAGCGGATAGTGGTCGGCAGCGGGTACCCCGAGATGGGCGTGGCGCCGCCCGAGGAGGAGACCACCACCGGCGACTGGATGAACATGCTGGTCGACGCGGCGATGGAGGAAGTCGAGGAGGAAGTGCCCGACATACCGCGAACACAGAACTAAACGCGAAAGGCCGCCGGAACGTACACCGGCGGCCTTTTTCTTTGGGCAGTAACCACGATTGCGGAAGCGGGGAGGGTCGAACTCCCAAAGCCCGAAGGCCCCACCGGCTAGCAACCGGCTTCCTCACCGCTCGGATCGCTTCCGTATGGTGCCCCCGGCAGGACTTGAACCTGCAACTCCCCGCTTAAGAGGCGGGTACTCTGGCCATTGAGTTACGGAGGCGTGGAATATTGAAACGCGGAGACGCGGAGGTCGCAGAGATTGTATTGGTGCATCGTGCCCAGGGTAGGTTGATTGGCCACGAAGGGCACGAAGTTCCACGAAGATCACGAAGGGTATTGATGGGGCGCAGCAACTGAGTTAGCCTCGATACTCTGCCCCAACGTATTCTCTGTGCCACCTCTGCGCCCTCTGCGTCTCTGCGTTTCAACCAATAAAACCTTTGCGTCTTTGCGCCTTTGCGTTTCAGTTACACCGGCAGGTACAGCAGCCACTCCTGGGGCGGCGTACCCGCAAGCCGGTAGGCGAGGCGGTAGGGGTTGGCGCTCGGCTCGCGGGGTGGGCGCACGAGGCGCATGCGTGCCTGCTCGGGCGTGCGGTTGCCCTTGCGGTGGTTGCACTGCGCGCAGGCCGACACGAGATTGTCCCAGGTGTCGCGGCCGCCCATGCTGCGCGGGAGCACGTGGTCGAGCGTCAGGCTGCGCGTGTACTTGCCGCAGTACTGGCAGGCGTAGCCGTCGCGGGCGAACACTTCGCGGCGCGACAGCGGCACCCGGGCGCGAGGCCGCCGGATCATGTAGTGGAGCCGGATGACCGATGGGCAGCCCACGCTCACCGAGGGCGAGCGAACCACTCGGCTCGCCGTCTCGAGCACCTCGGCCTTGCGGCTCAGCACGAGCAGCACGGCGCGGCGGGCGCTGCACACGTTCAGCGGCTCGTAGTTCTGGTTCAGCACCAGCACAGGGATGTTTTGCACAGCATCTTCGCGGCGGCACTGTCCGGTGCTCCCGGCGCGGCGCGCGCGTAGTCCTCCTTTCTCTAGGGTTAGTTGCGCCCAGCGGTGTACCCGGGGTGACTCGAACACCCTGCCTGCGCCTTATCAGAGCGCCGCTCTACCCAGGTGAGCTACGGGTACGAGTAGGTGAACGGCCTCCCCGGGCTGCGCGCTGAGTACGCAGCCCGGGAGAAGCCATATTTACATTCCAACCGCGAAGTCCGACATAAGCTGCGGCACTGCCGTGTCGAAGCCTACGACGTCGAGCATGCCTGCATCGTCCGGATCGGCGATGGTAAAGCCATTGCTGGTCATTGCCACCACGATCATCTTGGCCGGGATGCCCATCTTGTCGCGGTACTGGCGCAGGGCCTGGGCAGGGTGGATGTCACCGAACCAGGTCTCGCTGTCGGTGTAGACGACGAACACATCGACCTCCACCTTCTTCTTCAGCGCCCACTTCATCGGTAGGGCGCAGTCGGTGCCGCCGAACGGGAGGTTGCCCGTGTAGCGCACGACGTCGTCCAGCCGCTGGCGAGGCGAGATATTGAGCGGCTTGAGGCCAGGGTCGCCCCCGCCCCACTTGCCACCGTAGCCCGTCGCCGGGGCCGAGAAGCCCACGATGGTGTGGGCAGGCTCGGTCGCGGCCGTGATGAGAGCCATCGCGGCGCTCGCCTCGCGGGCGCTCAGGCCCGGGATACCCGCGACGTAGCTGCCGCCCATTGAGCCCGACACGTCCAGGGCGAGGAGCCAGCGCTTGTTGGCAGGCTCCACGTTGCCGAAGGCCGTGTAGAAGGCGTCGTTGAGCGCGTCCACGACCGCGGTCACAGGGTCCCACGTCAGCTTGCCGCGCTCGCCGCGGCCCTGAGCGTAGGTCTTGAGCGCGGCCAGCACCCTGATCGGGTGCAGGCGTGCGCGCCGGATAGCGTCGGCGTTGCGAAGCTGCTCCACGACGGCGCGCGATGCCTCGCTGCCGTGGCCGAGCAGGCCGACCACCGTCATCTTGGCGAGGTTACGCACCATCGCCTCCACCGGCATGTGAGGCAGCAGGGCTGCCCACACGTCGCGGTCGTTCAGCCACTCCGTTGGGATGGCCTCACGAGGCAGGCGGTAGTCCTCAACCAGCGAGATGACCTCGCGGGCGGTCTTGGCGCGCTTCGCACGCTCGAACGCCCAGATCAGGCGCAGCGCCTCGTCCGGGTGAGGCTCCTCACCCGCCCACTCCCAGCCCTTGACCATCCAGTGATAGATGGCTTCGTGCTGAGGGGTGAGCGGCTTTGGGTGCGCGAGGCGGAGCAGGTCGCGGTGCGCCCAGCCGTCTCGCTGCTGGTACTTCACTGCCTGCAGGGCGAGCTTCTGAGCAGGCATGGCGTACCACGCCGCCACAGCTTCACGCAGGCCGCGGCCCCAGCCGCGCAGGCCGTCAACGTACTGTGCGAAGTGGAACAGGTGCGTGCCGATGCGGCACACCCGTGGCAGCGCCTCGAACGCGGCCTGCTTGGTCGCGACGTCGCCGAGCGCGGTGCACAGGGCGAGCACGAAGATCGCAGGGTCGTTCTTTGGCGCGCGGCCCGCCTCCGAGATCTCCACGACGCGGCGCACCACGCGCACGCCGTCCGAGGCCACGCAGCGGGCAACAGCCTCGGCGTTCTCACGGGTGAGGCGGCGCTCGGTGATGTAGTAGGTGCCCCCCTCGCTGCCCAGGACGAGGAAGCGGTCGAGCCGCACCCAGTCGTCCACGGCCCACGAGTAGCCGCCCCCGCTGTTGGGGACCTGCGTCGAGCCGGGAATCGGC
>DASTEB010000211.1:0-22794 GCA_035710025.1 Chloroflexia bacterium | reverse complement strand
CGTCGACCGGCACCTCGATTACCTCGGCCACCTCGTCGGCGTTTGGCCGGAAGGCGGGTACGTCGACGTCGGGGCGCAGGCGGCCGATCACGGGATTGATGATGAAGCTGCTGATGCCCGCGTACACCGGGGGCAGGAAGCCTCGCACCTCGACGTGGTCAGGCTCGATGCCTAGCTCCTCGTAGGCTTCGCGCAGAGCGGTGTAGGTTATGTCGGGATCGGTGGGGTCCTGCGCGCCGCCGGGCAGGGAGATCTGTCCCTTGTGGTGGGCAACCTGGTCGGTGCGCCGCATGAACACGATGTAGTCCCGGTGGGCGCGCGGGTAGATGAGGAGGAGCACAGCAGCGGGCCGCCAGTTGACGGTCGGGTCGACCGGGCGGACCATCTCGTCTACGGGTTTTGGCGGCGGGCCGCCGGGGCCTGTGGGTTGTGGAGTCGCGTCGGAAGTCATTGCGATTTGCACTACTCGGCCAGGCAGCCGTGCAGCCAGAGGTAGCCGGTGATGTCGTCGCCGGGGCGGATGGTCGCGGGGTCGTCCGGCAGCGCGTGCGGCGCGGCGTAGGCCACCAGCGACATCTGGAAGTCCTCGGGCAGCGCGATGATTACCGGGTAGCCGGAGAGCACCTGACCCGCAAGCTGGGCCGCGACAGGCGCGCCCTCCAAGGGGCTGTGGAACCAGATATCGTCAATGTCGGCTCCGGGGTCGTCGGCGGGCATATAGGCGTGCGCTCCTTTGAACGAAACCGCCGCGCCGACATCCGGTGAGTGGGCCTCCAACGCGCCCGCGGGGCCGATCTTATACGCCAGCGCGCCCATGTGGAAGTCGTATGTCTCGCCGGGAGTGTAGCGGTCGCGGTTGGCGTAGTAGCGCGTGTCGAAGAAGCGCACGGCCGCGCCGCGGCACTCGCCCAGGATTTGCGCTTCCACACCGTTCGACCACTGTACGACGTCGTACACGGTGATGGGCCACACGGCCCCGCCCGCGGCGTCGGGGTATGCGCTGACCATGACGTTGTCTCGCACGAGCACGCGGGCGCGCACGGGCCCTGCCTCCGAGATGAAGGCGAGGCCGTCCTTGCCAAAGCGTTCGGGTTCATTGTCCTGCTTGGTGATGTCGACCAGGTAGCGTACCAGCCGGGCCTCGTCCACGGTGCGCAGCACGCAGCCCCAGTGGTCGCCGTGGCCGCCTTCCTTGCCGCCCGGCACGACGGCGTCGAGGTCGACCGGGCCGCCCGTGCGCGAGAAGATGCCCATAAGCCGCTTCAGCAATCCTCTCTCCTTTCGCGCGCCACGCGGCCCAGCCTCACCCGCGTCTTGCCGTCGGCGGCGACCGCGACAACGTGCCCTCGCCGGGTGCGCAGCCGCTCGCCTGACTCTACGCCGACGTACCGCGCCGGGTTCCCCTGCGCCCGGTAGGCGGCGTCGACTACCTGCACCGGGTGGAGCACAGCGGCGGGGGAGTGGCTGGCGCGGCGGCCGTAGTCGAGTTGGAGCATGCAGCCGGGGTTGCCCGCCAGCACAACCTCGGCGCCGGAGGCGTTGACGTTGGCCATCTTGCGGTCGAGTATGCGCATGGAGCGCTCGTTATGCGTGAGGTTGTAAACGCCCGCGCTGCCGCAGCACGTGTCTGCCTCGGCGAGGGGCGCTAGGGTGAGGCCCGGCACCGACGAGAGCACGCGCACCGGCTGCTCGCGCACTTTCTGGGCGTGGCACAGGTGGCAGGCCTCGTGGTAGGATACGCGCTTTTCGAGGGCTGCTCGCGGCTCGCGCAGGGGGATCTCGCCCAGAAACTCCATGATGTCGCGCACGCTCGCGCTGAAGCGGCGGGCGCGCTCGGCCCAGCGCGGGTCGTCGTGTAGCAACTCGGCGTACTCCTTTGTCTGGGCGCCGCAGGCCGCGCAGTCGCAGATGATGTAGTCCACTTTGTACCGCTCGAACAGCTCGATGTTGTGCTTTGCGAAGCGGCGAACCGACTCGAAATCGCCCTCCTCGGCGTGCGGGGCGCCGCAGCACTTCTGCGTCTTGGGCGTGACGACCTCGCAGCCGTTCTCGGACAGCACGCGCACGGTGGCCTGCGATGTCTCGGCGAACATGGTGCTCATCACGCAGCCGAGGAAGAACCCGACCCGGTAGCGCCGCTCGCCCTGCGCGGGCACGACGGTTGCGATACGCCGCCTCAGCGAGACGAACGGAATGCGCTCCGGCAGCAGTTCCTCCATGAATGCGAGCAACTTGAGCTTCTTCGGGAGGCGGTGCAGGATGCGGGTTCGGCGCACGAGGCGCTGGAGGCCGAGCCGCTGGTACAGCGCGACGGGAAGGAGGAGCAATTCGAGGCGGCGCTGGTCGCCCAGGGCGAAATTGAGGCCGAGGCGCTTTGCCAGTGGTTGTGGACGGTCGTACTCGGCCTGGACGCGGGCGCGAAGGACCTGCTCTCCTATGCGCACGCCCGTGGGGCAGGCGGTCTGGCAGGCCCGGCAGTCGAGGCAGTGGTACATATGGGCGAGGAAGTTGTCACCCGGCTCCAGCAGCCCTTCCTCCACCTGGCGCATTAGCTGGACGCGCCCGCGCGGCGATTGGACCTCCAGCAGGTCGGTCTGGTAGGTTGGGCACACGGGCAGGCAGGCCGCGCACTTGATGCAGGCCAGCAGGTTGTCGTAGCCGGGGGCGTCGTGCTCACCCTCGCCGCGCGGGCGGGCCACCGGCGGGCTGCCGAGGGGGATTTCGGCGTCGCGCAGGGCATCGCGAAGGAGCAGTTCGAGCGGGGAGAGTCCGGCGCCGGGGTGGCGGTCGGTGTCAACGTCCATGTGCGGGAATTATAACACGGCTGAATTGGTGAAACGCAAAGGATGTTATTGAACCGCAGAGACGCAGAGGGCGCAGAGGTAACGCAGAGAATTATGTAGTGTTGTCGACTCGGGCTGGCCTGCGCAGTTTTCCCGAACGGAATCCTTCGTGCACTTCGTGCCCTTCGTGTGCTTCGTGGCTCTGCGATGCTGCAGGGAGGATGGCAACCGGGTGGAGTATAATGGGCCGTTACAAAACGGCGGAAAGGAGACGAGGTACAGGAGATGGCTTCTACTATGAAGGAGAGCGGGAGCGGCGGGATCGCTTCCGCGAGCGGGGAGTTCCTGGGCTGGCTTGAGGGCTGGGTCAGGGGGCTTGCGGCGCTGGATCTCGCCGAGTTCATGCAGGCCGAGAGGCTGGGGCCGGAGAACTTGGCTGTGGTGAGCGCGGACCTGGTGAACGGGTTCTGCTACGAGGGGCCGCTGGCCTCGCCCCGAATCGCGGCCATTGTCGAGCCGAGCGCGGCGCTGTTCAGTCGGGCGCATGAGCAGGGCGTGCGTGACTTCGTGCTGGTGCAGGAGTACCACACCGAGCACGCGGCCGAGTTCGAGCAGTACGGGCCTCACTGCATCCGCGGCACGCGAGAGGCCGACACAGTTCAGCCGCTGAAAGACCTGCCGTTCAGCGACCTGTTCAGGGTGGTGCACAAGAACTCTCTGCACCCCGCTTACGGCACCGACTTCGACGCGTGGCTGGCCGAGCGCCCGGGCCTGAGGGCTTTCATCGTCGTGGGCGACTGCACCGACCTGTGTACCTACCAGGTCGCGCTGCACCTGAAGCTGAGCGCGAATGCCCGCGACGAGCGCGTTCACGTTATCGTGCCCGCCGACTGCGTGGATACCTACGATCTGCCCGTCGACGTTGCGCGCAATATCGGCGCGATGCCCCACGACGCGAACCTGCTGCACCCGCTGTTCCTGTATCACATGGCGCTGAACGGCGCGACCGTTTGTGCGAGCGTCAGGTAGGACACTTTTCACCGGCCGGAGGTAGACTTGATCCGACGTTTTAGCCTTACGTTGATATTGATGATTACCGTTGCCGGGCTTGCCGCGTGCGGAGGCGGGCCGCCTGCACCGGCCACGCCCACGCCCGAGATGCCGTCGAGCGAGCCAAGCCCCATCCCATCGCCCACGGGCACCGTGGTGGACACGGCGCAGGCTACCGCACCTGTCGCGCCGGAGGAGGAAGCCGCTACGCCGACGGCAGTAACCGCGACCGGGACGGGCGAGGCGATAACGGCGCTGCAGGCGCTCGAGCGGTTGAAGCCGCTGGCGCTCGACTGGCAGCAGGATGCGAGGCTGGTGATGCTGGCGAACGTGCGCCCGGGGCAGGAGGGGAGGCTGCTCGGAGTGGCGCTGGGCGACCCCGACGTGAACGAGGCGACTCCCGAGGGCAAGGGCCGGAACTGGGCGCTGATTGCATTTTCGCCGTCGGCCCAGAGCGCCGTCGCCCTTGCTATGGACGGCACGCAGACCGACCTCGCGCAGGAGGGCGCGCTGACCGACGCGCTGGTTGAGGGGCTGTCGGCGCCGGAGATGTCGGCTCTCGACCTTGCTCAGCTTGACACGGGCGGCTTGACCGACTCGGACGAGATCGCGCGCAGGGCGTCGGAAGCGGGCATGGGCGGCGAGACGGGCATCGCGCTGCTCGCGCCGGACGGGCTGGGTATCGGCCCGCTGCCGCCCGCCGAGGCGGGGAACGAGCCGCCGCGCATCGCCTACGAGCTTTTCAGCGCCGACCCGTCGACCCAGGCGTTCGCCTTCTTCGACGCGCTGACCGGCCAGGTCGTGCTCGACAGCAATACGCCGTAGGCGGGTCGCGATGCACGACGCGCTCACCTGGCTTTGGGGAAGGCTGCCGTTCAGGGGCAGGGTGCGCTCGGCCATCATCTGGTGGCTCAGCCCCAAGTACGTGGTGGGCGTGGCCGCGCTGGTGCTGGACGAGCAGGACCGCGTGCTGCTGCTCCGCCATACCTACCGGGGCAGCAGGCCGTGGGGACTGCCGGGCGGCGGGCTAAAGCCGGGCGAGAGCCTGGAAGAGTGCGTCGAGCGCGAAGTGCTGGAGGAGACAGGGCTGAGGGTAGAGGCCGAGCACCTGCTTTCGGCGGCGGCGCACTACGACAGGCGGCTGGTGGACATGATCTTCTCGTGCCGGGTGCTGCCGGGCTACGACCTGACCACGTTCAAGCCTAACGCCGAGGTGGCCGAAGCGCGGTTCTTCTCGCGTGATGAGCTGCCGCAGGGGATGTCGTGGGGCCAGCGCAGGCTGGTTAGTGTCGCGCTGGCGCAGGCTGAGGAGCGCAGGCAGGGAGCCTGCTAGTCCAATTGGAGGGATAAGGCATGTACGATATACCGAAGGATATGCTGGACGCGATGCGGTCGACCGAGGCGGTATACCGCAAGCTGCTTGAGGGCGTAACGCAGGAGCGGGCGCAGACGTCGCGGGGCGGCGACGAGGGCTGGACCATCGTGGAAGTGCTGTGCCATCTGCGCGACGCCGAGGAGCGGTCGGTGGAGCGCGCCCGCAAGATGGCGACCGAGGACCACCCGCTCCTCGAAGCATACGACCAGGAGGTATGGGCCCGCGAGCGGCGCTACTCGGAGGAGAGCGTCACGAACGCGCTCGAAGGGTTCCTGCGCCACAAGCGCGAGCACATAGCGCTGCTGGAAGGGCTGCCCGCCGAGGCATGGAAGCGCACGGGACACCACGAGGAGTGGGGCCACATCGACATCCACTCGCAGGCGCTGCACATGATCGCGCACGACTTCCAGCACGCGGCGCAGATAGCGCGGCAGCTCGAAGGGCGTTAACTAGGCGCTCGACTCCAGTTCGGCAGGGGCGGCGGTCGGGGCGAAGCGGGGCAGCACGTCAAGCGTGCTGGCGCACAGCTCGTAGCGCCCGAACGACGGCATCAGGTATACCCCGGCGTAGCGGGTATGGGCGTGTAGGAGTATCTCCTGTGCCATCTCCAGTCCTGCCTGGCGGCCGTTGGGCCCAGCCTCGAACATGCGGGCCAGCACGAACTCTGGAATAACGATGCCGGGCACCTCGTTGTGCAGGAACTCGGCGTGACGGTAGCTCTGCAGCGGTAGGATTCCGAGGAGCACAGGCGTGTCGAAGTCCTTTACGTGCTCCAGCGTGCGCTCCACCAGGTCGAGGTCGTACACCGGCTGGGTCATGATGAAGTGCGCCCCCGCTTCCAGCTTCTGCGCGAGGCGTTCCTTCTCCTGCGAGATGTCGCGGGCGGTCGGGTTGAAGGCGCAGCCGATCAGGTAATCGGTGGTGCCGCCGATGCTGTTCCCGGCGAGGTCCAATCCCTCGTTTAGCGTGGACAGCAGCTTGACCAGGCCGATGGAGTCGATGTCGAACACGGCGGACGAGCCCATGCGGTCCACGGGGTTGGGCGCATCGCCGGTGAGCGCTAGGATGTGGCGAAGGCCCATGGCGTGCGCGCCCAGCAGCTCCGACTGGATGCCCATGAGGGTGCGGTCGCGGGTGGTGAAGTGTGGGATGACCGTCATGCCGGTCTGCTGCAGCACGAGGTAGCACACGGCGAGCGCGCTCATCGAGGCGCGGCCCAGGGCCGAGTCGGTCACGTTGACCGCGTCGACGCCGCGGGCGCGCAGCATCTCGGCGCCCGCCAGCAGCTTGGTCGGGTTGACGCCGCGGGGCGGAGCAAGCTCCACGCTGACCACGAACTCCTTGCCCAGCTTCCAGCCGAACGATCCCGGCTCACTGTGAACCGACGTGCGCTGCTCGCTGATCTCCAGAGGGGCGGCCTCTCGCAGCATGGGGGCTTCCTGCTCGGCCACGCGGAGGGAGGCCACGCTGCGGCGGATGGGTCGTGGCGCGGGCTGCTCGGTCACAGGCTCGGTCGACCTGAGCGCGTCGGCGATGGCCTTGATGTGGGCGGGGGTGGTGCCGCAGCAGCCCCCGAGGATCCTGGCTCCGCCGTCCAGCATCCTGCGGGCGAAGGCCGCCATGTAGTCCGGCGTCGACACGTACACCACGCGGTTGTTCACCATCTCGGGCCAGCCTGCGTTGGGCTGGGCGGAAATGGGCGTGCCGGCGTGCGAGATCATCTCGGAGATAACGCGGGCCATGCGCTGCGGGCCTGTAGAGCAGTTTGCCCCGATGACGTCCGCGCCGAGCGCCTGTAGCTCGCGCACGACTTCCTCGGGGGTGTTGCCCATCTGCGTGCGGCCGTCCTCCTCAAAGGTCATCTGCGTGACCACGGGGAGATCGCTGACCTCGCGGGCGGCCATGAGCGCCTGCTTCATCTCCTCCAGGTCGCGGAACGTCTCGAGGATGAGCAGGTCGACTCCGCCTTCGAGCAGCGCTTCAATCTGCTCTTTGAAGTAGTCGCGCGCCTCGGTCTCGGAAATCATGCCGACGGGGCGGATGGGCTTGCCGAGCGGGCCGACCGCGCCGGCCACCAGCACCGGGCGGCCCGATACCTCGCGCACCTCGCGAGCGAGGCGAGCGCCCCGGCTGTTGATCTTGCGCACCTTGTCGCCAAGCTCGTAGGGCGTCAGCTTGAAGCGGTTGGCGCCGTAGGTGTTCGTCTCGATTATGTCGGCGCCCGCGGCGATGTAGGCCTCGTGGATGGCCTTGACCACTTCGGGCTGCGACAGGTTGGCCTCGTCGAAGCAGGAGTTGGCGGGCACGCCGAGCGAGTAGAGCATGGTGCCCATCGCGCCGTCGCAGATGATCGGTCCAGGCTCGCGCAGCCGGGCGAGGAAGGGGTGGTCGAGGCCGGAGTTGGGCCTGCTGTTGTCTGCCATCGTGATACCTCTTGTGTCGTTCAGGGCGGGCGAGGGGCGGGCCGGGCAACAAAAAAGCCTCTCAGGGAGAGGCATCGTTTTGCCGTTCAGGCCGAATCCTTCCCGTTCGGGCTGGGTGTGGCACCGCGTCCGCTTTGACCGGTTGCCGGGTAGGTCATGGAGCCAGGTCTCTCGCTACCACTCTCGATTTCTCATTCAGTTGTTGCGTGAGTGTACACCAAGCGCGTCGTGCCTGTCAAGCGTGGATCGCTAAGTGAAACGCAAAGGCGCAAAGACGCAAAGGTTTTATTGGTTGAAACGCAGAGACGCAGAGGTCGCGCAGATTGCGCAGAGATTATAGTTGGGGCATGGCAATCAGGATAGTCGGGTTGCCAAGTCCCAATAGAATCTCTGCGTTGCTCCGTTCCCTCTGCGTCTCTGTGTTTCAATATCAGCGTTGCGCGGGGGAGTGGGCGTGTGTTATATTCCTTCCGTTATTCCCCTCGTGCAGAAGGAGCGTATGAGTAGCAGACGTAGCGGAGGCGCGCGCCACGTGCGCAGAACCTCGGGTCGGGGGCCGAGCAGGCCAGTTGACCCGCGCAGAGCGCCCGGAGTTGTCCGGCGCAGAGGGCCCGACCCGTTCGCGGTGGGGCTTATCGCCGTAAGCGCAATTGTCGTCCTCGGGGTGATCGTGCTGGCCTTGATGCAGAACCGCGGCACCGCGAGCACCACCCCGGCCAACCCACAGACGCAGGCCGGGCCGACCGTGCCGCCCGACCTCACGGCGACCGCCATCGCGTTCGCCACGCAGACCCGGCCGGAGGTATTACCACACGTCACAGTGACCGAGGCCAAGGCGCTGTTCGACGCGAACGATGCGAAGTTCATCGACGTGCGCGTGAAGGAGCAGTACGCGGCAGGGCACATACAGGGGGCGGCCAATATCCCGTACACAGACGTGGGCCAGCGGGTGGCCGAGTTCCCACGCACGGGTAACGTGATCGTCTACTGCCAATGACCGGGCGACGAAGAGAGCGCCAGTGTGGCGCTTGGGTTGCAGCAGGCCGGATATACCAACATCAAGGTCCTGCAGGGGCCGAACGCGTTCGGCCAGTGGCAGTCGGCGGGCTACCCGGTCGAGGCGGGAGAGTAGCGGCCACCCGGCTATGAACGTAAGATCGCTGACCACGGGCGCGGCGCTGCCTTCCGACGAGGCGGCCCGCGCTCTACTGATAGAGCGGTTGGGCGGTTTCGCTGCCGCCACGCGCGCCGCGCTGGAGGATGCGGGGTTCACGGTGCAGACCACCCGGCTGTCGGTACAGCCGCTTGAGCGGTGGCTCGCGCCGGGTCCCGAGGCGGCCGAGAGCGTCGCGGCCGTGGGGCGCACGGTCGAGTCGGCCGGGATAGATTACTGGTCGTTAGGCACTATGCAGGCGAGCGACGGCGCGACGGGGACGCTCGCCCTGGCGGAGATCATGCCTGACCTGCTGATGGCGGCGCCAAACGGCTTCGGCAGCGTGCAGGTTGGGACGCGGAGCAACGGATCGGGACAGGTGAGCATCGAGGCGGTGCGGGTAGCTGCTCGGGTGATACGGGCGCTTGCCGCAGCCACGCCCGACGGGTTCGGCAACCTGCGGTTCGCGGCCGCGGCCAACTGCCCACCGCACGTGCCGTTCTTCCCCGCTTCCTATTACATGGAGGACGCGAGCAACAACGGCAGGCCCGAGTTCGGGCTTGCGCTCGAGGCGGCCGACCTTGCTGTGCTGGCGTTCGAGCGAGCCGGCACGCTTGAGCAGGCGCGGCAGAACCTGCTTGCGCTGCTGGTAGAGCACGGCACCAAGGCCGCCGAGGTATGCACGGCGCGCGGGGCCGAGGCGGGTTTCACATTTACGGGGCTAGACATTTCTATGGCCCCGCACCCCGCTCCCGAGCGCAGCATCGGCCGGGCGCTCGAGATCGTGTCGGGCGCGCCGCTCGGAGCGCCGGGCACGCTCGCGGCGTCGGCGTTCATTACCGGCGTGTTGCGCGAGGCGCGCGAAAAGCTTCGGACGGTAGGTTATTCGGGGCTGATGCTGCCGGTGCTGGAGGACCAGACGCTGGCCGACCGCGCGGCCGAGGGATTGGTGTCGCTCGACACGCTGCTGCTCATGTCGGCGGTCTGCGGGCTGGGGCTTGACACCGTGCCGCTGCCGGGCGACGTGACGCAGCAGCAGATCGAGCGAATCGTGCTCGATATGGCGGTGCTCGCGGTACGGCTGGACAAGCCGCTAACCGCCCGGCTGCTTCCGGTGCCCGGCAAAGCGGCGGGCGAGCCTGCCGAGTGGCCCGACTTCCCCTACTTCGCCCGGGGCAAGGTAATGCCGGTGCCCGAGGCGGGCGGCGAAGGGCTGCTGCTGGGAGAGGCGCTCTTAACGCTGTAGGCGGTCACGCCAGGTACTCGAACATCCCGCGTATCTCGTCGACGTCGCCGGTCAGGCCGAGGGCGAGCATGAGCTTGATGCGGGCCTTTTGCCCCGTGAGGTCTTCGCCGAAGATCACACCCATGTTGCGAAGCTGCTTGCCGCCGCCCTCGTAGGCGTAGGTGTCGAGGGCGCGGCCCTCGGGGCAGCGGGAGACGAGCACTACGGGCTTATCGGCGTCGAGCCAGGCGCGGATGCCGGGCATGGTCTCTGGCGGCACGTTGCCCTGGCCCATGGCTTCGATCACCAGGCCGTTGCTGCCCTGCCCAAGGCTCCAGAGCATATGTGCGCTGTCCATGCCCGCGTAGGTGCGCAGCAGCTCGACCTTCGGCACGATGCGCTCGGGCCGGATGGACTGCCGGACGCGCGAACGGCGGAAGATCACCACCGCGTCGTCGTCCACGTTGCCGAGCGGGCCGTGCATCGGCGAGCGGAAGGCGTCGAGGTTGGAGGTGTGCATCTTGATCGTGTCGCGGGCGGCGAGGATGTGCCCGTTGAACACCACCAGCGCGCCAAGCCCGTAGGCATCGGCGCAGGAGGCCACGCGCACCGCCGCCAGCACGTTGCGTGGGCCGTCGGCGCCCATTTCGGAGTTGTTGCGCATTGCGGCGGTGAAGACAAGCGGCTTGTCGGAGTGGACCCACAGGTCGGCCATGTAGGCGGTCTCTTCGAGGGCATCTGTGCCGTGGGTGACAACCGCGCCGTCAATATCCGAGCGGTCGAGCGTGTTCTGCACGACGTGGCAAAGCTCGAACATCATGGCGGGCGTAAGATGGCAGGAAGGGACGTTGGAGAACTCGACAAGCTCGATTGAGCCCACCTCGCCGATGCCGGGCACCATTTCGAGCAGCTCGGTGCCGCTCACCGCGGGCACGGCGCCGCCCAGGGCCGGGTCGTACCGCATGGAGATGGTGCCGCCCGTAGTGACGACGGCGATTCTGGGCATGGCAGGGCCTCCTGTCGCAATAGCGCTCGGCAGAATTATAGCATTTCGGTTCGCGATGCGCCGGAGCAGTGAACCGACTACGCGCCGGTTGTGTATAGAAGGGTAGGGGCCGCGGGCGGTTCCCGCACCCGCGCCGTTCGGCATGACCTGCATATTGCGGCGCGTGGCGGCATTGTTGACAGTATTAGGCAGTTTTGATAAGATGGCGATGTTATCTCCCTCAATGTATCGTATGGAGAGGTGTGGCTTCGGAGCACACGCCGGAGCAATCGTCACTAAACATGTGTCCCCGGCAAGCAAACACCAGAGCACATGCCGGTAGATAACCGAACCGGGCCGGCATTTGCGCCTGATGCGCCTGCCGGTGAATTCATATACCCGGCGGGTGCTTGAAAGGAGCAAGACGCTGAATACTGAGACGAAGACACCGGTGGGCGCGGCTGAGTCGCGCAGAGGCGGGGACGGGAGGGGCAAAGACTCTCTGGAGAGGGACTACCCCGAGAATATGGAGAATCCCGCCGAGCTGTTGCGCGTCGAGGACCTGAAGACGTACTTCTTTACGGAAGACGGCGTGGTGAAGGCTGTGGACGGTGTGAGCCTGAGGCTCAACAGGGGCGAGACGCTCGGTATCGTGGGCGAGTCGGGCTGCGGCAAGAGCGTTACGTCGCTGTCGATCATGCGCCTGATCTCGGCTCCGGGCGAGGTGGTGCAGGGCGAGGCGTACCTTCGCGGGCTGAACATCCTCAACCTGACCGAGGAGGAGATGCGCCAGATCCGCGGCAACCGCATCTCGATGATTTTCCAGCAGCCCACCTCCTGCCTCAACCCCGTGTTCCGCGTCGGCGACCAGATCTCCGAGGCCCTGATGCTGCACAGGGGACTGAGCAAGCAGCAGGCACGCCAGCGCGCCATCGAACTGCTCACGATGGTGGGTATCCCCTCGGCCAAGACGCGTATCGACTCCTACCCGCACGAGATGTCGGGCGGCATGTGCCAGCGCGTGATGATCGCCATGGCGCTGTCGTGCGAGCCTGAGATGCTGATCGCCGACGAGCCGACCACCGCGCTCGACGTGACGATCCAGGCGCAGATCCTGGAGCTGATGCGCGACCTGAAGAACCGCTACCACACCGGCATCATCCTGATCACCCACGACCTGGGCGTGATCGCCGAGATGGCCGACCAGGTGGCGGTCATGTACGCGGGTAAGATCGTGGAGGAAGCCCCGGTCGCGGAGCTGTTCGAGTCGCCCAAGCACCCCTACACGCAGGGATTGCTGGCCTCGATCCCGGTGCTGGGCGAGGTGAAAGACAAGCTCGCCGTGATCCCCGGCTCGGTGCCGTCGCTGCGCAACCTGCCTCCCGGTTGCCGGTTCGCGGGGCGCTGCTCGTACGTGATGGACATATGCAGGGTCGAGGAGCCTGACCTGCTCAGGCTTTCGCCCACCCGCACGGCGCGCTGCTGGCTCTATGCCGACGACGCGCAGGGCGCGAAGGACACCACCGCTAGCCGTGAGAGCGCGGGCGTCGGTGGCCCGGAGGGTGCAACGATACGCCAGTAACGGGATGCGCGGGCTAAAGGAGTGATAGGGCCCTGATGCCGATCACGCGCATTCAAATGTCCGCAAACCGCAGTTCTGTGAAGGGGAACACTAGCTTATGAGCGACCAGCAAAGCACGCAGTCACTACATACGCCCGCGAGCATGGGATCGCCCACGCCGACCGAGCCGGGCGCCGACGGGTCGGGAGTGGCGACCGGGGTCATGCCTAACGGCGCCGCGCGCAAGGACAAGACCAGGGCCGATACCCTGCTCGAGGTCGACCGCCTGGTCAAGTACTTCCCGGTGCGCGGCGGGCTACTCCAGCGCACGGTGGCGTGGGTGAAGGCGGTAGACGACGTGAGCTTCTTCATCCGGCGCGGCGAAACGCTGGGCCTGGTGGGCGAGTCTGGTTGCGGCAAGACCACCGTCGGCCGCACCATCCTGCGGCTCACGCCCGCCACGAGCGGTCAGGTCCGGTTCGAAGGGAAGAACATCTTCGACCTCAAGGCGGACGCCCTGAAGCGCACCCGGCGCGACATGCAGATCATCTTCCAGGACCCGTTCTCCTCGCTCGACCCACGCGTTCCAATCGGCGAGAGTATCGGGGAGGGTCTGCTGATCCACGGCGTGCCGAAGCAGGAGCGCATACAGCGGGTGAACGACGTGCTGGCCCGCGTGGGCCTGCTGCCCGAGCACTCCCGGCGCTATCCGCACGAATTCTCCGGCGGCCAGCGACAACGTATCGGTATCGCGCGCGCCCTGGCGCTTCGGCCTAAGTTTGTGGTGTGCGACGAGCCGGTGTCGGCTCTCGACGTGTCGATCCAGTCGCAGGTGCTCAACATCCTCAAAGATCTGCAGGAGGAGTTCGGGCTGACCTACCTGTTCATCGCGCACAACTTGAGCGTGGTGGAGCACATCTCCGACCGCGTGGGCGTGATGTACCTGGGCAAGATGGCCGAGCTTGCGGACCGCGACGTGCTCTTTGAGAACCCGCAGCACCCGTACACACACGCTCTGCTGTCGGCTATTCCGATTCCCGACCCCAAGATCAGGCGCGAGCGCATCATCCTCAAGGGCGACGTACCCTCGCCGCTCAACCCGCCGACCGGATGCCGGTTCCACACGCGCTGCTGGCTGGCGCAGGACATTTGCAAGCAGCAGGTGCCCGCGTGGCGCAACGTCGCACTGCCGGGCCAGGTCGAGCACTTCGTGGCGTGCCACTTCGCCCCCTTCACGAAGATGCCCATGCCCGGCGAGAGCGCGAGCGTGCTCGGCAAGGACGAGACCACGGTCATTTCCCACTAGAGCACGGAACTGCGAGAAATCGAAGAGGCACCGCCTATGGGCAGTGCCTCTTTCGTTTGCGCGTAAGGGGGCAGTCTACGGGCGGACCAGCTCGACGGTATCGCCGACGTGCACGGTACCTTCGTGGAGGACGGTGCAGATGACGCCCCGCTTGCCCATTAGCTCCCTGACCATCTGCTTGTGGTAGATCATCAGGTTAGAGCAGGGGTCGTTCTGCTTGCTCACTCGAAGCACGACCTTCGGTTGCCCGTTGGCATCGAGGACGTGCAGCTCGTCGCCCTCGACAAGGTCGCTCAGGTCACCGAGGCCGTGGAGCTGCAGGTTCTCGCCCAGACCGCCCGTGGGCACGTCGGGGATGCCGAGCTTCGCACACGCTGCGCGGATTGCCTCGGCGCCCACCACCGTGATGGGACGGTCGTTTGGAAGGGTCTTGCGCTGGGACTGGCTGTAGCGGGTCTCGCCGTAGTGCCTGTCGCCGGGGATACCCAGACGGGTGATCTGTGCCGAGCCGTGCTGCCGCTTGCGCACGTTGTCGATTAATACGTCGCTGTAGGCCAATCCGACGATTTTGCCGGTGCGTATGGCGGCCTTTCGCGGTTCCTCTCTGATTTCCGTGGTCATGAGTTGTCCCTCTCGCCGGTAAGAGTGGTTAGTCCGACCATTATACAGGGAAACAACAAGAGCGGCTCCGGGGCCGCTCTTGCTCGCTGCGAAGGTAATTGGCTTAGTAGATTTCGAGGTAGCGGTCAAGCTCCCACTGGGTGACGCGCATTCGGAACTCGTTCCACTCCTCGTACTTGGCTTCGAGCAACCGGTCGGTGATGTGGTCGCCCAGCGTCTCGCGCACAAGCTCGTCCTTCTCCATCTCCTGCAGGGCCTCGTAGAGGGAGCCGGGGAGGGTCTGGATGTTGCGGCGGCGGCGCTCGCTTTCGTCGAAGTGATACAGGTTCTCCTCGACCGGCTCGGGCACCTCGATGTCGTTCTCGATGCCGTCGAGACCGGCGCGGAGCATGACGGCGAAGGCGAGGTAAGGGTTGCAGGTAGGATCAGGGCAGCGCAGCTCGATGCGGGCGGCCTGGGGCTTGTTGGGCCTGTTCTTGGGCACTCGGATCAGGGCCGAGCGGTTGACGCGAGCCCAGGAGATGTACACCGGGGCCTCGTAGCCGGGCACGAGCCGCTTGTACGAGTTGACCAGCGGGGCGAGCACGGCCGACATGCCGCGGGCGTGCTTAAGTTGCCCGGCGATGTACTTCTTGGCAAGCATCGAGATGCCGTAGGAGTCGTCCTGCTCGGCGAAGAGGTTGCCGCCCTCCTCCATCGAGGCGAAGCTCTGGTGGGTGTGCATTCCGGAGCCGTTGATGCCGAAGATGGGCTTGGGCATGAAGGTGCAGTGCAGGCCGTGCTCGGCGGCGATGGCCTTGAGCGTGTACTTGAGGGTAACTGCCGCGTCGGCGGTGCTCAGGGCGTCGGCGTACTCGAAGTCGATCTCGTGCTGGCCGCGGGCCACCTCGTGGTGCGAGGTCTCGACCTTGATGCCCATGCCCTCGAGAGCGTTGACCATATCCTTGCGCACGTCCGCGCCCAGGTCGCCGGTGAGGTCGAAGTAGCCGCCGAAGTCGTGCGTGCCCCGGCTGATGTCGCCGTTCTTGTCGCGGAACAGGAAGAACTCAAGCTCTGGGCCGGTGTTGAACTTGTAGCCCAGCGAGGACGCGTAGTCCATGGCGCGGGCGAGCACCATGCGCGGGTCGCCTTCGAACAGTTCGCCGTTGGGGTTGTACACCCAGCAGATGGCGCGGGCGGTGCTCTCCTCGCCCTTTTCCCACGGCATGATCGCCCAGGTCTTGAGGTCGGGCACGAGGAACATGTCGGACTCGGCGATGCGGGCGAAACCCTCGATGGAGGAGCCGTCGAACCACTTGCCGTTGAGGCAAGCGTCCTCAAACTGGTGCAGGGGTATGGCGACGGACTTGACGATGCCCATGAGGTCGGTGAACTGCAGGTTGACGAAGCGGACCTTGTCGGCTTCGGCTCTGCCCATCAGGTTGGTCACGGCGCCGGGCTTATTACCTGCGCTCTCGGGCGTCCAGACCCGCTGGATGGTTTTTGTGGCTGGTGTGCGGCCGTTGGTATGCGTCTCAAGCTCTTGGACCATGGAATCTCCTCCGCAGTTGGGACATTTACACAAATACAACGCCGTGGCCGGCTAATGCGGCCCTCTGGTGAGCAGTATAGCACGTTGGAGGGCGGCGGTCTATGTGCAGGATGCAGAAGAATCGGGTCGCGCTTTGTGCAAGTGTCCGAACTCACAATCGAGGACTGGAGCGGGGTTGAGGTTGTATGAACGGGCGCGCTTAGGGTAGAATGGTGGGCAGGCCCGTACACGCCCGGGTCTATCTCTGCGCGGCGGTGCCCCTCCATGTCTTCCCCCAATCCTGTTTTCATCGTCGGCGACATTCACGGACAGTTCGACAAGATGGTCGGCCTGCTGCGCCAGGCAGGGCTGGTCAGCCCCGACCTGCACTGGTCGGGCGGCAAGGCCGTGCTGTGGTTCATGGGCGACTTCTTCGACCGCGGGCCCGACGGAATCGGGGCGGTCGAGCTTGCGATACGGCTGCAGCACGAGGCGGCGCAGGTCGGCGGGCGCGTGAATAGCCTGATCGGCAACCACGAGGCGCTGATCATGTCGGCCCGGCTGTTCGGCGAGCGCGTTACAGGCTGGGGAGGCACGTTCAAGGGCGACTGGGAGCGAAACGGCGGGCGGGCGAGCGACCTGAAGCGCCTGGAAGACCGGCACATGCGCTGGCTCTCGGGGCTGCCGGCCATGGCCCGCGAGGGCGACAGGCTTCTAATTCATGCCGACTCGCTGCTCTACTGCGACTACGGGCTTACCTGGGAGAAGGTGAACGCGGCGTTCCGCGCCATCCTGACATGCGACGTGCCCCAGGCGTGGGACCGGCTGCTTGAGCAGTTCGGCGACCGGCTCGCCTTCATGGACCCCGACATAGGCCCTTCCTCCATCACTCGCGATCCGGTGGCCGCGCGCTTCCTCGAGATCTTCGGCGGCCGCCAGGTCGTACACGGGCACACGCCCATCGGCTCGGTGACGGGCGTGCCGCACGACGAGGTAACAGGCCCGCTGGTGTACGCGAGCGGGATGTGCGTGAACGTGGACGGGGGAATGTACCGGGGCGGGCCGGGGTTCGTGTACGAATTGCCGCCGCTCGAGAGCGTGCCCGCGCACGACGTGTCGAACGTCGCCACACCCGGCGGGGCCTGAGCCGCGGGGCGCATGGCGAAGATCGCGGCCAGGCTCGACAGGCGCGCCCTGCGAAGCGCGTTGCTGGACTACGCCGTTATCACGCTCGGCGTGCTGATGCTCGCGCTGGCGAACGACGTCTTCCTCATCCCCAACAACGTCTTCTCGGGCGGCGCGACGGGCGCCGCCCTGTTGATAAACTCGTACGTGCCGCTGCCCGTTGGCACGCTCGTGCTGCTTGTCAATATCCCGCTGGTGGTGCTCGGGATCCTGTTCCTGGGCGGGTGGCGGTTCCTGGCGCGGACCACGTACGCGGTGGTGGTTTACTCGCTGCTGCTCGACCTGCTGCGGCCGCTGTCGGAGCGTCCGGTGACCACCGACCCGCTGCTGTATACCCTGTACGGCGGGCTGCTCGCTGGGCTGGGTATCGGGCTGGTGTTTCGCTCAAAGGGCACGACGGGCGGGGACGACATCGTCGCGCAATTGATCTTCCGGTTCAAGGGCATACCTGTCAATGCGTCCATCGTGGCGATCGACGCGGTGATCCTCGCGCTGGTTGGGCTGCGCTTCGGGCCTGAGAAGGCGCTTTACGCCCTGATAAGCGCGTTTGCCGCGAGCAAGGCGATAGATTTCACGCTGCAGGGCTTCCGGCCTACGAGGATGGCCTACATCATCTCGGACAAGCCCGACGAGATTGCGGCGCGGGTGCAGTCGGTCACCGGGCGCGGGGTGACGTTCCTCACCGGGCAGGGGGCTTACACCGGGCGGCCCTACCGTGTGATCCTCACGGCCGTGAGGCAGGCCGAGCTGCCGGTGGTGACCGAGATCGTGCGAGACGAGGACCAATCGGCGTTCGTGATCGTGAGCGAGGCACGCGAGGTGCTGGGTTACGGGTTCAAGCCGCTGCCCGAGCCGCCGCCCCAGCCGCCCACCGCCCTGCGTGCCACGGTGCGCCACGTACGCAAGCGCCTGCGCGGGGGCGGGGGATCACCCACATCGCCATAGAGCCAGGGCGTATCCCCGGAAAGTCATGGTTGCCCCTCAGCCCTAAGCCGTAGGCCGCTCGGCGCAAAGTTCGTCCCACGATTAATCCGCATGGGGGATTGCAGCCGCCGCGCGCTCTGATAGAATTTGCCCATATAGAAACGCAGCGCTGCATAACAACTGCAGGACACATACATAAATCAGGTACAAAGAGGACGTACTGAGAAACGGGGAAAGCAAATGGAGTGGCTCGATGCCCATCCCGGCATCGATCCGGGTCTGAACTTCGGCCAATACTACTACGCTCACATGGGAGGAAGCACGATGGACCGGACCGGTGGCGGGCAGACGATGGAACCCGTTAGCAAACTTGTCGTACTGGCAGCTTTTACCTTCTTGTTCGTAGGGATCGTTGCGGTGGTGTTGCTGCTGCCCACGCTCTACTAGGCTGCTGGTGGGAGGAAGGAAGGGACGCGCTGTGAGGCGCGTCCCTTCTGATTCATGGGGTCAAGGGTGCCTGCCCGACACGAGGCGCACGACCTCCTCGGCGCAACCCCACGAGAGGGTCACGCCCGCGCCGCCGTGGCCGTAGTTGTGGACCACCAGCCCCTCGGGCGTTTCCTCGGCCTCCAGACGCACAGTGCTCCGGCCGGGCCGCAAGCCAACCAGGTGCTCGAGAACGCGCGCGTTCCGCACCTCGGGCACGAGCCGCGAGCAGCGCGCCAGGATCTCGGCCGCGATGGCGGGGTCGGGGTCGAGCGACCAGTCGTCGGGCCGGGCCTGCCCGCCGAGGAGCGTGTCGCTGCTGCGCGGCACGACGTAGGCCAGCACGCTCAATTCGTCCTCGTAGTCGTCCAGGAAGGCGCGGCGCTCGGCCGTGCGTTCGACGCGCAACAACTGGCCGCGCACGGGGTACATCTCGCCGTCGCCGAGTAGCGTGACGTTTCCCAGACCCGCGCAGTTGGCCACAACATCCGCGTTTTCGGAAGGCTCTTCGAGCGATGTGACCTCTCGCTGTTGGATCGTGCCGCCCAGGGACCGGAAGCGCTCCATCAAGTAGGGCAGGTAGATCGGCATCTCGATGAGCAGCGTCTCGAACACGTAGCCCGATGTGTAGCCTTCGGGCAGGTCAGCCGGCGCGGCGTAGCGGAAGGTGCGTACGGCATGTCGCCACCACGGCTCGTGGACTTGCTCGCGGTGTACCTCGACCGTCTCGATGGGCGAGATTCCCGCGCCGGGAACCGGGGCAAGCTCATACAGCGCGTCGAGCGTGCGCTTGGCCCAGGCCAGCACGCGCTCGCGAGGAGAGGCGCGGTAGGGATACCAGATCGCGGCGGCCAGGTTGGAGGTGGTGTTGGGCGGCAGGTCGCGCGCCCAGATCTCGACCTCGTAGCCCGCTTCCAGCAGCCTGATGCCGGTCGAAAGGCCTGAAACCCCGCACCCGACTACTATTATCCTCATCCAGCGTCCCTCCGAGAATGCCTGCAGTTCCGTGTCCTCTATTGTACCCGGCAGCGGAATAGTGTGCCGTGCGCGCAGTGGAAGTATGGTGCTATACTTACGATAATTATCTATCCGATTGGAGGCCGTGTCATGCCTACAGATGACGGCGACCGGGGATTCCACGAGCGGCCGGCGGAGCTGCTGCAGCACCTTATCCGCTACGATACTACCAACCCACCGGGCAACGAAGCCGCGTGCGTCAGCTTTATACAGGGGCTGCTCGAGAACGCGGGCATCGAGACCACCATCAGGGCGCTTGACCCCAACCGTCCGAGTCTGATCGCGCGCCTGAAGGGCCGGGGCGACGCACCGCCGTTCCTGATGCAGGGGCACGTCGACGTTGTGACCACCGAGAAGCAGGACTGGACGCACCCACCGTTCTCGGGCGACTTGATCGACGGGTACGTGTGGGGCAGGGGCGCGCTCGACATGAAGGGGGCGGTAGCCTGCATGGTGGCCGCGCTTCTGCGCGCCGTTGACCGGGGAATGACCCCGGCAGGCGATATCTTGCTGGCGGTGCTGCCCGACGAGGAAGCAGGCGGCGACTACGGCGCTCGCTGGCTGGTGAAGGAGCACCCGGAGCTGTTCGAGGGCGTGCGCTACTCGATCGGCGAGGCGGGAGGCGAGACGACCTACCTGGAGGGGCGCAAGCTCTACCCGATACAGGTGTCGGAGAAGCAGCGCTGCGAGATGCGTGCCGTGCTGCGCGGGCCGGGCGGCCACGGATCGCTGCCCACACGGGGCGGCGCTATGGGCAAGCTGGGCAAGATGCTCTCGGCGATGGACGCCAACCGCCTGCCCGTGAGGATTAGCGAGCCGTCACGCGCAATGGTGGAGGGTATCGCGGCCGGGCTTGATGGGCAGGCGCGCGACATGGTGCTGGCCCTGCTCGACCCGGAGAAGACGAACTCGGTGCTCGACCGGCTTGGCATTATCGGCCGGGGGCTGGACGCCGTGCTGCACAACACGGCGAACGCCACCATCGTGAGCGGTGGGTACAAGGTGAACGTGATCCCGAGCGAGATCACGGTGGGCATCGACGGGCGGCTCGTGCCGGGAGCCACGCCGGACGACATGATCGAGGACCTGCGCGGCGTTATCGGGTACGATGCCGATCTGGAAGTCGTCACGTACGACCCGTACGACGTCAAGCCGGACATGAAGCTGTACGGAGTCATGGCCGACATCCTGAAGGAAGCCGACCCCGAGGGCACGCCGTTCCCGTACGTGCTGTCGGGTGTGACCGACGGGCGCCACTTCGCGAAGCTGGGAATCCAGAACTACGGCTTTACCCCGCTGCTGTTGCCCGATGACCCGAGCCTGGTGATGACGGTGCACGACGCCGACGAGCGCGTGCCCGCGGAAGCGCTTGACTTTGGCGTGGACTGCACGTACAAGCTGCTGGAGCGCTACGGCCCGCTAGACTAGGCCGCCCGGCACCTTGACGGCGACGGGGCGCGGTGCTATACTCACGCCCTCACCCCCGGCGCCTCACAAAGTCCCAATACTACATTTCCGAACAGCACCACCCCGGCGTTTACGTTGCCGGGGTGGTTTTGTCGTTTGTAGGAGATGGTGCCTATGGCCGGTTCTCGGCAATCGCGAGTCTGTTGAGATTAGATACTCGCCACGAGGCGAGCAGGAGGAAATGCAGAATGGCAACTTACGTGACACTTTTCAAATGGACCGCGAAGGGAGTCGACAACGCAAAGGACACGGTCAAGCGCGCCGAGAAAGCGGCACAGGCGGCCGAGGCGATGGGTGGCCACCTGCGCACCATACTCTGGACGCAGGGTGCATACGACGGGATTGTAATCACCGAGTTCCCTGACGACGAGAGCCAGGGGGCCTTCATCATCGCCACCGCGATGCAGGGCAACATCACCACCGAAACGCTGCGCGCATTCACCGCACAGGAGGTCGAGAAGATCCTGGCGAAGCTGCCGTAGCAACGGCTACACCGGCCGTCGAAGCGGGGCCGAGGCGGGCGCATCGCCAATGAGGGCGAGCGCGCTTGTCCCGGCCCCGCTTGCGTGCGCGCTGTTGCCGCGCGGCAGCGTGGAGCACGATGTGGTATAATTGCAGGCTGATGCCCTGGAGATGCGGAGGAAAATGAGCGAACCGGACGGTAACAAACTGGTGCGGGTCGATATGCACTGCCACACGCGGCTGAGCAAGGACTCGCTGAACGACCCGCGCAAGCTGGTCGAGATGGCAGCGGCGCGGGGCATCCATGTATTGTGCGTGACCGACCACAACGGGCTGGCGAACGCGCTTGCCCTGTCAAAGATGGACGGCCTGCCGACCCGTGTGATCCCCTCAGAAGAGGTCAAGTCGAACGAGGGGGAGATCATCGGCTACTTCCTGAGTGAACTCGTGCCCAAGGGGATGACGCCCGAGGAGACGGCCAGGCGCATCAGGGGGCAGGGCGGGCTTGTGGCTGTGCCGCACCCGTTCGACTCGCTGCGTACCGCTTCTCGCCTGCGCACGCCCGCGCTGGAGCGGTTGGTCGAGGCGGGGCTAGTTGACATAATAGAAGTGCTCAACGCCCGCTCGATACAGGTAGAGGACAATGCACGGGCGCTCGAGTTTGCACGCAAGCACGACCTCGCCATGTCGGCCGGATCGGACGCGCACACCCTGATCGAGATTGGCCGGGCGCACGTAGAGATGCCCGACTTCTCGGGGCCGGAGCAGATGCTGCGGTCGCTCCGGCAGGGCACCATCGAGGGCCAGCTTAGCAGCAAGTTCATTCATATCGGCAGCACCTGGGCGCGGGTGGCGAAGTCGATACCCTTCGTCGGCGGCAGGTTTCAAGACTAGGGCGAGCACAGCGCTCGCCGGACAGGATACATGGCACAGTTCAAGTCACAGGGAACGATAGACAGGGTAGTCCCCGGCAGCCCGGCGGACCTCGCGGGCATCAGACAGGGCGACCGCCTGCTTGCGATTGACGGCAAGCCCGTAAAAGACATCGTGGGCTACCAGTTCAACCAGGTAGCAGAGCGGGTCACGGTGGAGATAGCACGGGAGGGCGAGCCAGAGCCGCGGGCGCTCACCATCCGCAAGGCAGAGCAGCAGGACCTCGGGCTTGAGTTCGTGGACCCGACGTTCGACGGGATCAAGCGGTGCAATAACCACTGCCCCTTCTGCTTCGTTGACCAGAACGCGCCCGGTCTGCGCCGCTCGC
>DASTEB010000210.1:0-5762 GCA_035710025.1 Chloroflexia bacterium | reverse complement strand
GAGGCTCCTCGCAGGTGCTCCGCGCCGGGGCGCCTCACCGCCGCGCCACCACCATGGGCAGGCCGTTAGCCGAGCCGAGCGTGCCCTGCATTTGCAGTTGCGGCGTGTGGCCGGGCACCCTGCGCGGCGCAAAGTGGCGCGCCAGCATGGCCACCAGCACGTGTGACTCGAACAGCGAGAAGTTGTTGCCCAGACAAATCCGCTGCCCGGCCGCGAACGGGTGGTAGGCGTAGGGGTGGCGCGCAGCTTCCTGCTCCGGCGTCCACCGGTCGGGGTCGAACCGGAGCGGGTCGGGCCAGAACTCCGGGTGGAGGTGCGTGAGGTACGGCATCACCAGCATCTGCGCGCCGGCCGGAACGGATACGCCGTCGATCTCGTCGGGCTCCGCCGCGTCACGTGCGTACATCGGGGCAGCGGGGTACAGGCGCAGGGTCTCCTTGACCACCTGCAGTGTGTAGGGAAGCTGCTTGAGGTGCGCGATCGTCGGCGCATCGTCACCGAGCACCTCGTCGATTTCGGCGTGCATGCGCTCGGCAACCTCCGGGTGCTCGGCCAGCGCGTACCACAGGAACGCGAGGGTCCGGGCGGTGGTCTCGTGACCCGCGAAGAAGATGGTGATCGATTCGTCGCGCAGTAGTGTATCGGACATCGGCTCGCCCGTCTCGTCGTCACGTGCTTGCATCAAACGCGTCAGCAGGTCATTCGGCCAGCTTTCGGGCGGCTGCTCGCGCCGCTGTGCGATAATGCCGTGGATGTAGTCGTGAACGCGGGTACGCGCAGCGAGATACGCGCGATTCCGGGGCGTGGGGAGCCAGAGCGGTACCTGCAATGGATTCATCTGCCCGGTCGACACGAACCCGATCATCGTCTCGACGTCGCCCTTGACCCAGTCAATGGTGTCGCGCGCTTCCAGGCTGAACATGCTCTTCAAGATAATCGAGGCCGTCAGCACCGACATTTCGGTGAGCATGTCCAACGGCTCGCCGCGACCGGCCGCCGCGTTCCAGCGCTCGCGCATCCACTCGCCGTCCTCCACCATAACCGGCAGGTACGTCTCGATGGCCCGCGGCGTGAAGAACGGTGCCATCAGCTTGCGCTGCCGCCGCCACAGCGCGCCTGTGCTGCCCACCAGCCCATCCCCCAGCAGCAGCTTGCGCACGCCGTCGTAGCTTGCTCCCTTGGTATAGGTGTCGCGCTGCTCGACGGTGACCCGGCGAACGTGGTCGGGGTGCACTACCAGAAAGATGTTCTGCGACCCGATCTGGAGCCGCGCCTGATCGCCGTCGCGGCGCCAGGTGGACTCGAAGAACTCAAGTATCCCGTTGCGCCGCACCTCCAGCGCAATATCGAGCGCGGACCTGCTGCGGCGGCGCGGAACTGTATCAAGTGCTGCGGACATAAACAGTGCTCCTAACGTATGGCGTATGGGCGGAGTCGTTCGCCATCAGGAATCCTCTGACTGCGAAGCTGTCGAGCCCGGGAAGAAGATCCGGCTGACGTAGTTGACAAGCTCGGCGGGCGAGACTTGGCCGCTCGTCAGCAGCTGCTCGTAGCCGCTCGGTGTCAGCAGGGTGGCAAACGTGGCGGCCATGATAGGCGTCGGCACCGTGCCGTCCAGCTCGCCGGTGCGCTTGCCCTCCTCGAGCAGCGCCGCGATGCGCTCCATCGCCTGCGTGATGTGCGCCTGCAGGTCCTCATGCTTCTCGATCACGCTCCTGGTCAAGCCGATGCTGTTGTTCAACTCGAGCAGCACCTGGTTACGCCGCTCTTGCATGCGGGTATAGACATCGAGGAGAATGTGCTCGAGCCGCGTCCGAACCGTCGCCTTCTCGCCGGCCACGCGGTCGACCTGCGCCAGGAACTCGACAATCTGCTGCTCGATCAGCGCGGCGAGGAGGTCTTCCTTGCTCGTAAAATGGAGGTACACGGTCCCCTTGGCGATCCCGGCGCGCGCCGCGATCTCGTCGAGCGAGGCGTCGTGATACCCTTTGTCGGCAAAGACCTCCTGGGCGACGGCAAGGATCAGGGCAGCGCGCTCTTCACGCTGCCGCTCGCGCAACGAGCGCATGGTTGGGCCTATGTTGGCTACGGTCGTCGTTCGATCCATGGTGGTCCTTTTCGCCAGGCTGTTGGCCTGATGCTTGGCTGTATGTACCGTAAGTCAGAATTATGACCTGTCAGTCATAATTCTCCCACAGCTCTTGAGGGATGTCAAGGTTGAAGGTTGAAGTCAGCCGGCGATGCTTCCGGTAGAAACTGAGCCTACGGCCTCCGGTTCCGGCGCTAAAGCCGGCCGCCGTGCGGCCAACCTCACTATCGCGGCGTTCGTGCTGCTTGTCCTGTTCGGCGGCATGAACGCGATCGGCGTGCGCTATACGGTGCTCGAGTTGCCGCCCTTCTGGGGCGCGGGCCTGCGCTTCGGCGCCGCCTCTGTTCTGCTCGCCGTCGCGATGCTCGCCATGAGGCTGCCCATGCCGCGAGGGCGCGCCCTCGTGGGCGTGATCCTGTACGGGCTGCTCAACTTCGCAGGCACCTACGCCTTCATCTACTGGGGCTTCAGATACGTGCAGCCCGGTATGGCCCAGGTGCTCCTCTCGCTCGTGCCGCTGCTCACCCTGTTCTTCGCCGTGCTGCACGGGCTCGAGTCGTTCCGGTGGCGCGGGCTCCTGGGGGCACTGACAGCAATAGCGGGCGTGGCCGTCGGCTTCCAGGTGCAGACGGCATCCAACGTCCCACCGCCTGCTCTGCTGGCCATCATTGCCGGGGCGGCTTGCATGGCCGAATCGGGGGTGATCGTCAAGCAGTTTCCGCGCGTCCACCCAGTGACACTCAGCGCGCTGTCGATGGCGCTGGGCACCGTGGTACTGCTGGCGCTTTCGATACTGGTAGGCGAGACACAGCAGTTGCCCACGCGGCCCGAGACCTGGGCCGCGGTCGCCTACATGGTGTTTTTCGGCTCGATAGCGGTGTTCATGCTGTTCCTGTACATCGTGCCACGTCTGCCTATCTCCACCGTGTCGTACCATTTCGTGCTTTTGCCCTTCGTCACCGTCTCAGCGTCGGCCTGGCTGACGGGCGAGCAGATCACGCTGCCGCTCGTGCTGGGCGGGGGGCTTGTGCTGCTGGGGGTGTGGGTCGGCGCGATCAGCCAGTCGCCGATTGAGCCGCCGCCCGACGCCCACACCGCATGACAAGAGGCCGGTTCGTTGCTGAACCGGCCTCCATCTCGTCTTCGTACTGACTTACTTCTTGCGGCTCTGCATCCGCGTTGTGCGGGAATAGTGCATCGCCTTGCGGGCCATCGCGCCCAGGCCCTGAGCCGCGTTCTGGCTCTCGGCATCGAGCGCCTCGGCCTCCTGCATCGCCTCGGCCGAGGCAGGAGCGGCGGCGCGCATGTACTGGGCGGCGCTGGCGAGGATCGTGGCGCTCCGGGCGTAGTCGCCCGCGGCATCTAGCTTGAGGGCCTCCTCGCGGGCCTGAGCGGCGCGCAGCAGCGCTACCTCCTCGACCACCGAGCTATCGGGAGCTTCGGTGTCGGCCTCGGCCTGCCCGGCGTACCGGAGCGCGGCCTCGGTGCTGGCGGCGGTGCGGCTCTCGCCCGACTCGACGTCGGTGTACCGCAGCATGATGGTGATCGGCAGGCTGTTGCCCAGCGCGCCGGGGCGCACGCTCAGCCGGAACACCACGGTGCGCTCCTCGCCCGCGATCATGTCGTCCAGGCGCACCTGGAAGGTGCGGCCCGTGCGCGTGACCTCGAAGCTGTTGAGCAGCTCGCCGTGCACGCCCTCGGGCAGCGTTACCTCGAGCGTCACCTGGCGGGCGATGGTGGAGAGTACCTCGCCGATCTCGCGGTGGAGGATGTCGGGGATCTGGCGGGCGTCCTCGATGAAGTAGAAGTGCCCGCCGCCCTTCACGGCCATGCGCTCCATCAGGTGCTCGTCGAAGTCGGCCCCAATGCCCATGGTGGTCGTGCTCACGCCGCGCTGGCGAAGCTGGTCGGCGTGCCGCTCAAGCTCGGCCGGGTCGGTGATGCCGACGTTGGCCAGGCCGTCGCTCAGCAGGATGGCGCGATTGAGGTAGTTGGCCTCGTGCAGGTGGTTGGCCACCTCCTGCGCGCCCGTGAGCCAGCCGCCCGACAGGTTGGTGCTGCCGCCGCTGTAGATGGCGCGGATATCGGCGATCATGCTGTTCTTCACGTCGGGCGAGAGGGCGCGGCTGGGCGATACGGTGCGCACCTGGTCGTCGTAAGCGACCACTGCTGCGCGGTCGGCCCCTGTTAGGTTGCGCAGAGTGAAAATGGCGGCTTCCTTGGCCTTCTCAAGCTTGCTGCCCGACATCGAGCCCGAGCGGTCGATCACCAGGGCGATGTTGAGGGGCAGGCGCGAGCCGGGCCGGGCGGTGTCGGGGGCCTGTATCTTTATGCGCAGGTAGCGCTCGGATTCGGTCGACGAAGGGGCGAGGCGGCGGTCGAGATGCGGATATACGTTCATTGTGTGCCTATTCTCCATTCTCCGGGGTATCTTCCGGAAGGGGGCGCGCGGCCTGTATGATCCGCGTCACCAGTTCGTTGAGCCGGGCATCGTCGCTGGGAATATAGTGCAACTCGACACCCGGTGCCAGGGTCACCCGCTGCCAGGGCTCCGGCTCGGGTAGCGTGCCGCTCTCCTCGGCGGCGGGGGCGAACAGATCAGGTGAGTATGCCGCGGCCCGCTCGGCCACGTGCTGCGCGGGGCTCATCGGGGCCGACGCCTTAGCGGGCGGCACCGGCGCGGGCCGCGGTATGCGCTTCTCACCGTCGGCGGGCCTGCCGAAGGGAGGCCGCATTCCTCGCAGCCACCCTCCTCGGCCCGTGGAAGGCGGAGGCACGGGCGGGGCGGATGGCGCGGGAGGCGGCGCGCTTACCGGGGCGGGAGCCGAGGCGGGTGGCTGTGGGGCCGTGCGCTTCAATTCCTCGCGCGCCTGTCCCCTGCCGAGCACCCCGGATATGTAGTCGGCGGCCGAGCTAAGGCCCCGTTCGCCCTCCTCGGGGCGGGGCGTGTATTGCTCGGCCAGGCGCTCGACCTCCCGGGGCGTGAGGCGCTGGAGCACGTCGCGTATCTCCTCCAGTGGGAGGTACTGCTCCTTGAGCCGCCGGATCAAATCAAGGCGGCGTACGTGCTCCTCGGTATACTCGGCGGGACGGCCGCGCTCGGGCGGGGGCAGCACCCCCTGCTCGACATAGTACCGTATCGTGCGGATTGTCACCCCCGCGGTGTCCGCCAGCTCTTGAATAGTCACCATCTGCCTCCAGTATTACGTAGTACTGGCATCATACCACTATTACGTCACTCTGTCAATAGGCAGTTTCCGTGGATTCTTGAAACGCAAAGGCGCAAAGACGCAAAGTTGCGGAATGATTGAAACGCAGAGACGCAGAGGGAACGGAGCAACGCAGAGAAAATGATGGGGTATGGCGATCAAACGGGCTCAGGTGCCAATCCCCATCATTAACTCTGCGCGTTCTCTGCGCTCTTTGCGTCTCTGTGTTTTCGTCTTTATCTTTGCGTCTTTGCGTCTTTGCGTTTCACTCCCCCGCGGGCGGCTTGCCGACAGGGTTGCGGGTCTGGAGGTAGGTGTCGAGGGCGGCGGGCCAGGTGACCCAGCGCTTGCCGTGGCGGCGGGCCTCCAGCTTGCCCTCGGCAGCGAGGCCCCGCAGGCGGCGCGAGGTGAGTCCGGTGCGGCGGGCGGCCTCTTCCAGGCCGATCTCGTGGAAGCGATCATCG
>DASTEB010000209.1:0-2634 GCA_035710025.1 Chloroflexia bacterium | reverse complement strand
CCCTGCTCGCGGTACCACTTGAGCGACGTGTTGTTCTTGCGCTTGGAGATCTTCGAGCGGTCGGCGTTGCGCAGCAGCGGCATGTGCACGAATTTTGGCGGCTCCCAGCCAAGCGCGTCGTAGAGCAGCACGTGCAGCGGCGTGCTCGATATCCACTCCTCGGCGCGCACGACGTGGCTGATCATCATGTGGTGGTCGTCCACGACGACGGCGAGGTGGTAAACCGGCAGCCCGTCCGACTTGAGGATGATAGGGTCGTTGAGCACGCGGTTCTCGAAGCTGATCTCCCCGCGGATCAGGTCGTTGAAGGTAGTGGTGCCGTCGTCGGGCACCTTGAGGCGCACAGTGTGGGGGATGCCCTCCGCAATGTTCCACGCGATGCGCACCGCGTCGAGGTTGCGGCAGGTGCGGTCGTAGCGGGGCGGCTCCTTGCGCGCAGCCTGCTCACGGTACATCTCGTCCAGCCGTTCCTTAGTGCAGAAGCAGCGGTAGGCGTGTTCGCGGGCGATCAACGCGCCGGCGGCCTGAGTGTAAAGTTCGCGGCGTTGGGTCTGCACGTACGGGCCGTACGGTCCGCCGATGCCCGGTCCCTCGTCGGGCGTCAGGCCGAGCCAATCGAGGCTCGACAGGATCTCGCGCTCCGAGCCTTCGTTGTAGCGCGTCTGATCGGTGTCCTCGATGCGCAGTATGAACTTGCCCCCGTGCCCGTGGGCGTATGCCTTGTTGAACAGCGCCATGTAGGCCGTGCCGACGTGCGGGTCGCCGGTAGGCGACGGCGCGATCCTCAGTCGAACTTCCTCTCCCATTGCTCTCCTCACCGCTCCTGTGAAAAGTACTGAGTCCGTCCAGTGTACGTGACCCCGCCCCCTTTGGCAAGCCCGCGCTGATTGGGACGAAACATAAAGGCGCAAAGATTACGACGAAACCGCAGAGACGCAGAGGGCGCCGAGACTACGCAGAGGTTTATGATTGGGGCATCGTACTCGGGATTTGCGCGTGAGCTACGATGGGCGCGAAGGTCACGAAGGATTGATTGGGGGTATGGCACCAATGCAGACCGGGTGCTTTGCCCCATGATTATTCTCTGCGTAATCTCTGCGCTCTCTGCGTCTCTGCGGTTTCCTAACTATGCCTGCCTTTCAGTTCTTCGGCACGTAGGTAAAGAGGACGTCGCGGTAGAGGATGTCGTAGCCGTCGCGGATGGCGTCTAGCACGCCGGGGGTGAAGGTGTCGGAGCGGCAGGTGTCGGGCCGGTTGACGTCGCACGACAGCACGAGGAGGGCGAAATCGCCCGAACGGAGCCTGTCGCGGAAGGCGGCCTCGTCCCAGCGCCCCGAGAGGGCGAGCGCGGTCATGGTGAAGGGGTCGTCGTAGTCGGTCTGCTTGGCAGCGAGCGCGACAAAGCCCGGGTCGTCCGAGAAGGCGAGCGTGCCGGGATAGCGGCGGGCGTTGTCCACGATCTGCCGCAACTGCTCCTGCTGGGCCTGGCCCGGCACGGCAAGGTCAGGGTCGTACCAGCGCGACGGCTCGGACGTCCACAGCACGTGCGCGAGCACAAGCCCGGCGACCGCCACCCCGCCAACCGCGACGAGCGCCCCACCGCGAGACAAAACCCGGTCCAGCAGCCACGCGACGAGCGCCCCCGTGCCCGACGCGACGGCAAGCCCCGCCAGGAGCAGGTGGTTGTGGTCCGCGCCCACGACCGCGCCGGTGGGCAGCGTGACGATCGCCGCCATCGTGTACAGGGCGATCAGCAAGGGAGCGCGCCGCCACTCGCCTCGCCGTCTCCCTCGCCATGCCAAATACGCGGTCAGCCCGACGTAGCCCACGGAAGCGACGATCAGCGGCCACTGGTCCTCCCAGAACGCCTGCTCAAGCAGCCGGGAGAGAGTGAGGGCGCGCAGGGGAAGGGCGTGGTAGTCCACCATCTTTAGGTAGAACCAGTGCCCCGTGGCGATGTCCAGCGCGGCGAAGGGCACCAGCACCAGCCCCGCCATGCCCGCGGCCCACTTCAGACCCACGCGCACGTCGCGCAGCAGCAGGTAGGCGGCAGCGGCGCCCGGCCCGGCAAGCGCCGTGTGCTTGGTGAACAGGGCCAGCGCGAAGAGCGCCGCCCCGGCCCAGAGCAGCCACCATCGCGGATGCTCGCCCTGCTCGCGCGCTCCCGCCGCGACGCACACCAACCCGGCGGCCGTGAGCGCGACCATCAGCATGTCGCCGCGGAAGCGTGTCGCCCAAACGGTCACCTGGGGCAGGCTCAGCAGCAGCAGCCCGCCGAGCGCCCCGCCCGCCACCGCGACCGCCCGGCCGCGCCGCCCGAGCCGACCATAGCCGCCCTGCAGGACGACCAGCAGCGCCACCATAACTGCCGCGACGATGGCCGCGACGAGCGAAACCGTGCGCCCGCCGGCGAAAATGGAGTCGACCGCGCCCGCCCGCGAGAAGTCGGGCAGAGTGTCGGGCAGCAGCGGCGCGGCGAGGTAGTAATACACCGGCGGGTAAGGGCCTGAGATGAACCGCTCGGGGGTGATGGGGGGATAGAGGTCGCCGCCGCGCTTGACGAGCAGCGTCTCGTACAGGATCAGGCCCTCGGACCCGACGCGCGGGTAGGGGAAATCGAGCCACGCGGCCGAG
>DASTEB010000208.1:0-2011 GCA_035710025.1 Chloroflexia bacterium | reverse complement strand
TCCGATGCTCCTCCTCGGCCCCCGGCTTCTTGCAGCCGGGGCCGGTTGGGGGCATACTGGACACCACGACATACCTCGATGCCTTTAGCCCGGCATCTTCCACCGCATTGAAGGAGGTCGAACTTGGAGTCCAGCCTGAACGACAAAGGCGAGTCACCCGCAGCGCGACCGGCAGCAGACCTGCTGGTTCAGTGCCTCGAGAACGAGGGCGTCAAGTACGTCTTCGGGCTGCCCGGCGAAGAGATCCTGGACGTGCTCGATGCCCTGTCACGCAGCACCGGCATCGAATTCGTGCTCACCAGGCACGAGCAGGGCGCGGCCTTCATGGCCGATGTGTACGGGCGCCTGAGCACCTACCCCGGCGTCTGTCTGGCCACCCTCGGGCCGGGCGCCACAAACCTGATCACCGGTATAGCCGATGCCAACCTCGACTGTGCCCCTCTGGTCGCCATTACCGGGCAGGCCGGGCTCGAGCGCGTACATAAGGAGTCGCACCAGTACATAGACGTGGTGGACATGCTGCGCCCCATCACGAAGTGGAACGCACGAGTCGAGCGGCCCGATGCGCTGCCGGAGGTGGTGCGCAAAGCCTTCCGCCTTGCGCGGCTGGAGAAGCCCGGGGCCACACACATCGAATTGCCTGAGGACGTTGCCGCCATGCCGGTGGCACCCGACCTATCACCGATGCCCGTGCGGCGCACGACCTATCCCCAGCCGCGGTCGGCTACTCTCGAGCAAGCAGCCGGTCTGCTGTGTAGCGCGCGGCGGCCCCTCGTCCTTGCCGGGAATGGGGTGATACGCAGGCAAGCCGCCGGCCACGGGGCGACTGACGCTCTGGCCGGGTTTGTCGAGCAGCTAGGCATACCCGTCACCCACACTTTCATGGGCAAGGGCTGTCTCGACTATCGCGACCCGCACGCCCTCGCCACAGTTGGCCTGCAAAGGCCCGAGGCCGATCTTGCCGCCGTACCTCAACTTGCCGAAGCGGACCTGGTCGTCACCATCGGTTACGATCTGGTCGAGTGGCCGCCTGACCTGTGGAACCCGCACCGGGACAAAGACATCATTCACGTGGACAGCACTCCCGCCGAAATTGATGGGCATTACTTGCCTTCCATCGAGGTCGTGGGTGAGATTGCGGATGCCCTGAGCGCGCTCGCCCATCTGAGCCGCGAACGGCCGCACGCATGGTGGCAGGACGACACGCAAAAGCGCTCCCCGGCCGCGGGCACCGCGAGCGCTATGCTGGCCTACCTGCAGAGTTATGCGAGCGACGACGCCGTGCCCATGAAGCCGCAGAGGGTGATATGGGAGCTGCGCCAGGAGATGGGCGACGACGACATACTCATAAGCGATGTGGGAGCGCACAAAGTCTGGCTCGGCCTGTGTTACCCCGCCGCCCGTCCCAATACCGTCGTGATCTCAAACGGCTTTGCCGCAATGGGCATCGCAGTACCCGGTGGACTGGCCGCGAAGCTGGCGCGCCCCGAGCGCAAGGTCGTCGCGGTGAGTGGTGACGGCGGATTCCTGATGAACTCTCAGGAACTGGAGACCGCCCGGCGCCTCGGCGCGGCATTCGTGAACGTGGTCTGGAGCGACCGCCGCTACGCGCTGATCGAGATGAACCAACAGCGCCGTCTCGGGCGGACCTTCGGCGTCGAGTTCGCCGGCCCCGACCTGGTACAGTACACCCGTTCATTCGGACTGCCCGCCTGGCGCGTCGAACAGGCAGACGACTTCGTGCCTCTGTTGCGGCAGGCCCTCGACGCCGGTGTGCCTTCCCTCATCGAGGTTCCGATAGACCATGCCGAGAATATGAAACTCGGCCATCTGGGCAGTAATTGATACCGGCCGAGGCGAACCAATCAGGTCCGCCCACCCGCCAATAAGCGCCCGGTCCTACGGCGCCCCCGCCGCGACCTCCCGCGTCGCCAGCTCCTCCAGGTCGTCGGTCGGCGCTTCCTCCTCGACGGGTAGGCCCGACGAGTAGCGCGTGTAGAGCCGGTGGTAC
>DASTEB010000207.1:0-3645 GCA_035710025.1 Chloroflexia bacterium | reverse complement strand
GAAGAAGCGAGGCTGCGGGCCGACCTGCGCCAGGCGATCAACGACACGCGCCCCACGAACGCCCTGATGGGTACCTACCTGACCGAGAAACTGTTCAGGCGAAAGGAGCGTGGGGGGCAAGGCTAGACGGCCTGACGCCGGCGTCAAGCCGGTATTCTCCCTTCTTCAAGCGGGAGTCGGAGCACAGGTTGCTTCGGCTCCTTTTATTTGGCGTCCGGGGGCCGTGACCCGCAGGAAATCGCCTGACAGAACCGGCGGTAGTGAAACGAAAATGCCGCTCGAAGTACTTAACAGAGACGCCGCTCAGGCGTCATACACGCCGGACCGGCGCTCCCCGCACGCTTTCTTGGGTCCCGGCAGGAGCGGGCGCGCTTCTGTAACGGGCCGAGTAGGCTGCCGGAAAGGCGTCCATACCGGTTGGCACGCCGCGAATGCCGCGCACGAGACCGCAGAGCGTGTTCCGGTCTCGGTGCCGGGGTTGCGCGGCTTGCCCGCCGCAACTTGTCGCCCTGTTCGCGGGCGAGTGAAGAAAAAGGAGAGCAACGATGATTACTGTTAAGCGAGCAGTCATACCGATCCTGGGCATTGTGCTGCTGATGCTGCTTACCGCGGGGCCGGCAGCCGAAGCACAGCCGTCAGGGCAAGCGGGCACGCCCGAGAAACCTAACACGACGGTACCGGATGCTCCGCAGTCACCATTGAGCGCCGCGTTCACCTACCAGGGACAGCTCAAGCTCAACAACAGCCCGGCCAATGGCCTGTACGATTTGCAGTTCTCCCTGTTCGACGCGGAAACCGGGGGCAACACGGTGGGCAGCAACCAGTCTGTACCCGGCGTGAACGTCACCGACGGCCTGTTCACCGTCAGCCTTGACTTCGGCCCCGGCATCTTCCAGGGCCAGGAGAGGTGGCTGCAATTGGCGGTGCGCCCGTCGGGTGGGGGTAGTTACACCACCCTCTCTCCCCGGCAGCGACTCACGGCTGCCCCTTACGCGATGAGCCTGGTGCCCGGATCGGTGGTCACCGGCACTTCCGGCATAGTGTTCAGCGCGAGCAACGAGGGTACGGGCTACGGCATTCGGGGGTTCAGCGCCGGCGGTTACGGCGTCGCGGGAAGGGCCGATTGCCAGACTTGTGCCGGTGTGCTGGGATACAGCATCGACGGCTACGCCATGCAGGCATTCAGCGAAAACCGCTATGGCGTGGTCGCGGGCAGCACCAACAGCACCGGCGTGTTCGGGTATAGTACCAACCTCTTCGGTGTGTATGGGCAGAGTGAGGCCGAGGAAGGTGTATACGGACGTAGCATCAATCAGAGCGGCGTGCATGGGGTCAGCGACAACGGCTCAGGTGTGTCCGGCCAATCAAATGCCGCCTCAGGTGGCAATGGCGTGTATGGTAGAGCAGACTGCGAAACTTGCACAGGTGTGTCCGGGAGCAGTAGCAACGGCACGGGTGTGGCGGGCAGTTCAACCGCCCCCTCAATAGGAGTCGGGGTGTACGGGCAGTCCCAATCGGCCGAGAACGGCTGGGGCGTGTTTGGGGCGGCTCATTGCCCGACCTGCCGCGGTGTATACGGCTTCAACCTCGAGGGAACCGGCGTGGTGGGGTTCGGCGGCACTATCTCCGGCACGACCGGTACAGGCGTGTTTGGGTCAGCCAACTGCGCGAATTGCACAGGTGTGTCGGGCGGCAGTCAAAACGGGCGCGGCGTGTTCGGGCGCAGCGACGCAAGCGCGGGAGGTGCCGGCGTAGTCGGATGGTCCAACTGCGAGACTTGCGAAGGTGTGGCCGGGGTCAGCAGCGATGGCAGCGCGGTATACGGCTTCAGCAGCAACGGCTACGCCATGGAAGCCAATGGCGCGGCAAAGCAGTCGAGAGGCTCCGGAGGCTGGGTCAAGGCCACTGTACGCATCGGTGGCGGACCTAACATCACCCGCTGCTACAACTCCCAGGGCACGGCGCCAAACGATACCCCGCCTTGCGGGTTCAGCGTCGTACAGAACGCCCCCGGCGACTACACCATCGACTTCAACTTCACGGTGAACGACCGCTTCGTGTCGGTCACGCCCGAGTTCGCGGCGGTGCAGGCCGTCATCCCTACAGTGTCCTTCCCACTGCCGGACCAGGTGAGAGTACGCACCTTCAGCGGAGGCACTACCCTGATAGACAGCGCCTTCTTCCTCGTCGTCTACTGAAAGGAGACCGGCATGAGAGCCATCAGGCCCAGGAGGGCACCTAGAGGATTGCTACTGCCGGGGGCGCTGACGCTTGCGCTCATTCTAGCGACGGGCACCGCCATCTACGCCCAGGTTGGCGGGGGATTCGACCTGTCGTGGGCGACCGTGGACGGCGGGGGCGGCACCTTCAGCACGGGCGGTCCCTATAGCGTGGGAGGGACGGCGGGCCAGAGCGACGCGGGCACCATGAGCGGCGGACCTTACACCGTCAACGGCGGCTTCTGGGGCGGCGCGGCCGTGATGTCAACCACCCCCACCATCACACCAACCGGTACAGCTACCGTCACTGCCACAGCCACCGCTTCGGCCGCGGCCACCGGCACCGCGACGGCTACTACAACGTCGACGCCGACGGCAACAGCAACCGTAACCGCGAGCCGCACTTCGACCATCACACCCACAGCCTCATCAACCGCCACGCCTACCACCACGCCTACCGCCACGGCAACGGCTACGCCCACGGCTATCGCGACTACTACCCCGACCGTCACCTCCACGGCCACGCCGTCGGTTCCGGGCTGCACGCCGGGGTTCTGGCAGGGCGGAGCGGGTCTGACGCTGTGGGACGTGCCGGGCGATCCGGACTGGGACGGCGTGCTTGCGCAGCCCTACCACGCAGGCACCGTGTTCAACCAGTTCTTCGCGCCCTACCAGCCGTTCAGCAACGCGACCATGCTCGACATGGTCCGTCGCGGTGGCGGAAGTCCGGCGGCAAGGGCAGCGCGTGACGTGGTCGCGGCGTACCTGAACTCGGCGCGGTTCGGTGCTGCGTTCCCCTACTCGGGCGCGCAGATCGCGGCTATGTGGGCTGACGCTGTGAGCAACGGCACCTTCCAGGAGCTGCACACCTTGCTCGGCCCGGTCAACGAGGGGCTGTGTCCGGCCCCAGGGTTGAACGCTTCGCCTGTGAAGTAGTCGGAAGTGGCGTTGGTGCGGCCGAGCCGGGCCGCTTAACGTACCTTCTTTCAGCACACAACAAAACACAACAAACCTATACCGTACCGGCACAAGAGCCACTCGCGTTGCGTGGAGTGGCTCTTGTTTATTGCGCCCGCGTGCTTGTATTGCCTTCGGGAAAGCCATATTATGGGGCAATGAGCAGCAGCGATACTGTGCAGCCCGGCGAGCGTGTAAGCGGGGCGGTGGCGGTGCCGGACGAGGTCGAGGTGGTTGCGCCGGAGGATGCGGCCGTTGAGGAGGCGCCGCCCGACGTCGTTGCGCGGCCGGGGCTGGTCATGCTGATCGTGTCGCTCGGCATATTCCTCGCCGCGCTCGACCAGACGGTGATCGTCACGGCCCTGTGGCCCATCTCGGTCGACCTGAACGTTCCCGTGACCGAGCTTGACCGCGCCGCCTGGGTGGTCACGGCCTACTTGCTCGGGTATACAGTGGCGCTGCCGCTCAT
>DASTEB010000206.1:0-3240 GCA_035710025.1 Chloroflexia bacterium | reverse complement strand
GGCTCCAGCTACTTCGACACGAACCTGATATTCGCTACGCTGGTCGTCCTCAGCGTGCTCGGCATGTTATTCAACTACGTCGTCCAGATCGCCGAGCGATTAATTATGCCCTGGCAGCAACTGCGCGAAGAGGAATAGGCGCCTCTTCACAAAGCGCGTTGCGTTTGCGGGAACGTTGTTCACAATACAAAGGAGGTTGCACGTGAAATCCCTATCGAACAGGTGGTCCGGAGTCCTCAGGGCCGCCGCCCTCGCGGTCGTTGTCACCCTGCTGGCCGGCTGCGGCGGCGCGGCTGCCACGCCCACCACCGCACCGGCCGCGCCGACCGACACGGTGGCCGTTGCCCAGCCGACCGACACGGTCGCCATGGCCGAGCCGACCGCCACCACGGAGGCCGCCCAGCCCACCCCTCCCGCCACCAAGCAGGACGTCAAGCTCATCCTCAACTTCCTCGCGGGCGGGCCGCAGGCCGGGTTCATGTACGCCAAGAAGCTCGGCTACTACGACGAGGTAGGCATCAACCTGACCATTGAAGAGGGCAAAGGCTCGGCCACGACCGCCCAGCAAGTAGCCGCGGGCCAGGCCGAGTTCGGCATCGCCGACGCTCCTTCCGCTATGGCCGTGCGGGCCAAGGAAGGCCCCGTCAAGGTGGTCGCCCCCATCCTGCAGACCAACGGCTTCGCGCTCATCTCGCTGAAGGAAAAGAACATCACCAAGGTAGCCGACCTGGTCGGTAAGAACCTGGCGGTGCAGCCCGGCACGGCGCAGACGGCCCTGCTCGACGCCGTGTTCCTGGCTAACGACGTGGACAAGACGCAGGTCAACATCGTCAACATCGACCCGGCCGCGCTGGTCAGCACGCTGATCGAGGGCCAGGTCGACGCGATCCTCGCGGGCGCCGACTTCCAGAGCGTGCAGATCCGCGACCGCGGCTACGAAGTAAACGACATCTTCTACCGCGACGTCGGCGTGCCCACAGTGGGCCTGTCGATCATCACCCGCGACGAGATCATCCAGAACAACCCCGACCTGGTGTCGCGCTTCGTCGAGGCGAGCCTGAAGGGCTGGGACGCTGCCCGCAAGGACCCCGATGCTGCGTCCGCCGCCGTCGTGGAGCAGTTCGTGTCGGGCAACAAGGAACAGATCCTCAAGCAGCTCAACGTCGACCTGATGCTGATCTGCTCCGAGGGCGCCGAGTCGCTTGGCGCGCCGAGCGAGGAGACCTGGAACCTGACCTACGACCTGCTAACCAAGTACCAGGGCCTGCCCACCGACAAGCCCATCACCGAGTACTACACCACGGAATTCGTTCCTGAAGACGCGCCGACCTGTCCTTAGCAACCGGGGGCTATGCCGGGGCGTGCCTCTTCGGAGCGCGCCCCGGCCCGGCGCCGGTCCTTGACTGGAAGACGGAAGAATGACAATGACGCAACAAGCTGCAGAGCCTGCTTCCCGCGAATCGGTCGGTGGGGCGCGCATCGAGGGTCGCGGCGTGTCCAAGACCTACACGACCAAAGAAGGCGACTTCCAGGCGCTCACGCCCATCGACTTTACAGTGGAAGCGGGCGAGTTCGTGAGCATCATCGGCCCGTCGGGCTGCGGCAAGAGCACGCTCCTGCTGATGACCGCCGGGCTGCTGCCCCCCACCACGGGCACCATCCTGGTGGACGACCAGGTGCTGGACAAGCCGCTCACCGACATCGGCATCGTCTTCCAGGACCACCTGCTGCTCGACTTCCGCACCGCCGAGCAGAACATCCTGCTCCAAACGCAGATACGCGGCAGGAACCCCGCGCAAGCCCGTCTCGAGACCAGGCGACTGCTCAAGCAGTTGGGGCTTGAGAAGGCGGGCAGCCGCTACCCGCGCCAGCTATCGGGCGGCATGAGGCAGCGCGTCGCCCTGGCCCGCGCCCTCATCCACGACCCCAACATACTGATGATGGACGAGCCGTTCGGCGCGCTCGACACGATCACGCGCACGCAGATGCGCCACGACCTCGAACTGCTGTGGATGGAGAAGCGCAAGACGGTGATGTTCATCACCCACAGCATCGAAGAGGCCATCGGCCTGTCGGACCGCGTGCTGGTCATGTCGCCCAGCCCCGGGCGCATCGTGGAGGACCTCCGTATAGACCTCCCGCGCCCTCGCCCCATCGAGCTAGGCGTCGAGCAGAGCTTCGTGGCCTACGCCGACCGCATCTACGAGATCTTCCGCCAGCTTGGCGTGCTGATGTTCTAGCCGCCGGGGACGGTGCATTCATGCGCGTACTGATTACGGGTGGAGCCGGTTTCTTAGGGGGATATGTTGCCCGGCGGCTCTCTTCCCTTGGGCATTCGGTCGTCGTGTACGACGAGGCCGTGCCGCCGCCCGAGAGCGGCCTACCGGCAGAGGTTGTCGTGGTGCAGTGGTCGGTGCTCGACCGCGTGGCGCTGGTCGACACGATGGACACGCACCGCATCGACCGGGTGGTCCACCTCGCTACGCTGCTGACCGGCGCGTGCGCCGAAGACCCGGCGCAGGGCGCGCTGGTGAACGGCGTGGGCACGGCCACAGTGTTCGACGCCGCCTGGCAGGCGGGCGTGCGTAGGGTCGTGTACGGCTCGTCGGTGGCCGCGCTCGGCTACCAGAGCGAGCCGGCCCCGGGCGACACCGCGATGCTCAACCCCACCAGCGTGTACGGGGCAACCAAGGCATTCGCCGAGATGCTGGCGGGCGCGCTGCGCACCGAGCGGCCGGAGCAGGAGCTGGTTGGCCTGCGGTTCGGCTGGGTGTACGGCGCAGGCCGCGTGCGCGGGTGGACCGCGCTGCAGGAGATGATCGAGGCGTTCGCGCTCGGCCGTGACGAAGTGCCCTACCCGGACTACGACCGCCCGAACGACTGGACCTACGTGGACGACGCGGTAGATGCCGTCGTACGCTGCCTCGACTCGCCCCGCCCGAGCGTGCCCGCTTACAACGCCCCGGGCGCGTACCGGGCGGTGCAGGACGCCGCGGCGCACCTGGGCAGCCGCTTCCCGGATGCCCGCCCGGTGCCCTACCCGGCCGAATTGCCCCCGGTCGCCTGGGACTTCCGGCTGGACCGCATCGCGCACGAAGCGGGCTACCGGCCCCGCGTGCCGCTCGAGATGGGGCTTGACCTGGCAGTGGCGGCCGTCCGCCGGGAGCGCGGCCTGCCGCCCATGGACATAGACAACCTGCCGGAGGACTCTGCGGTACATGAGGAGGCCCTGCCGTGAAT